>CAYNTB010000079.1:0-8294 GCA_964399905.1 uncultured Bacteroidales bacterium
TGACCGGATATACTCCCGAAGAGTGGATAGGAACACGGCTTTCAGAACATGCCTCCCAAAATGAATTCGCAAGAATGTCTCGTTATGCCTCGAATGCATTCAAAACCCCCAAAAAATTTAAGGATGTCGTTTTCACTACGGTAATGAAACGGAAAGATGGATCAGATTTGCCGGTCGAAATCACCGGTCGTGTGTTGAAAAACAACAAAGGTTTTCCTGTCGGACTTCAAGGTAGCACAAGAGATATTACGGATCGTATTGCGATTGAAAAAGAACAAAAAGACATCGAAGAAAGATATAATCTGGCTTTAACCGCTGCCCGAGAGGGGATCTGGGACTGGAGTGTTGAAAATGATGAAGTGTTCTATTCAGATCAATGGAAAACACAATTGGGATACCGTCCTGATGAATTGGAAAATAAATTCTCTACCTGGCAAAACCTCTTGCACCCGATGGATTATGCACCTGCCCATCGTGCCTTAAAAAATTTCTTAAAAAAGCCGGAGGGACAGTTTGAAACAAAATTCAGGCTCCGGCATAAAGATGGATCATATCGCTTTATTTATAACAAATCAGCTGCAATTATTAATGATGAAGGAAAAGTAATCAGGATGTTTGGAGCCCATTCAGACATCACTGATCTTATGAAAACAGAACAGGCATTGCGCTTCAGTGAGCAAAAATTAAAAACCGTAATTTCTGAGGCCGAAATCATATTGTTTGCTTTGGATAAAAATGGCATTTTTACCTTTATCGACGGGAAAGACTTAAGCAAGCTCGGACAAAATCCGGTGGAATTAATTGGAAAATCCATCTTCGAGGTGTTTAAAAAACAGAAGCAGATCACTGAAAGTGTAACTCAAGCACTAAAAGATGAGACGATAAGAAATATTCTGCAAATTAATGATCAGTATTTTGATGCAACTTTTTCACCTGTTAAAAATTCGTTTAATGAAATTGAATCTGTAATCACGGTGGCCAAGAACATTACAGATCATATCATAGCCGGGAAAAAATTAAAAACATCTAATATTGAATTAACCAAAGCACGCAAAAAAGCTGAGGAATCTGACCGGCTTAAGTCGGCGTTCCTGGCAAATATGTCCCACGAAATCAGAACCCCCATGAATTCAATTATTGGATTTTCTGATCTGTTGCGTGATTCTAATTCGGCTGAAGAAAGAAATGAATATATCGATATCATAAACAGTAATGGTGAAATATTATTAAACCTTTTAAATGATATTATTGATCTGAGCAAAATAGAAGGTGGTCAGTTAGCAATAAAGCCCCTGCTTTTCTATCCGGAACAACTAATGAAAGAATTGGAACAATTATTTAGGGCCAAGATTTCGAAAATGAATAAACCGGATTTAAAAATTGAACTGGTACTTCCCCGGGAACTTAAAAACTTACAAATTAAAAGTGACAGGGCAAGGATCTTTCAGGTTTTGGTGAACCTGATCGACAATGCCATAAAGTTTACCGAGAAAGGCAAAGTGGAAATTGGTTCAGAAATTCTCGACCATCAACTTAGGTTTTATGTAAAAGATACCGGGATCGGAATCAGCAAGCGTAATTACAAACTGATTTTTGACCGATTTAGCCAGGTTCATGATGCTTTTGACGGTAAATATGGAGGTACAGGGCTCGGATTGGCCATATCAAAAAAACTGGTTGAATTGCTCGACGGTGAATTAGAGGTCAAATCGAAGCTCAATAAGGGTTCCGAATTCTCATTCACCATCCCACTGCCAAAGAAAGCCTATAAAGAAAAAAATATACAACAAATGAAGGATCATAAAGCGGATGATATGAAATGCAAATCTGTTTTAATTGTGGAAGAGATGAATTCGAATTTAAGTCTGATCGAAAGTATTCTTTCTCCGGTGGATGTGAAGGTTTATTCAGCCCATAGTGGTGAAGACGCCATTGAAATTTGTAAAAACCACCAGGAAATAGGGCTCGTTTTGATGGATTTAAAACTACCTCATCTTACAGGTTTAGAAACAACAAAAAGAATAAAACAAATTAATAAGAATATTAAAATTCTGGCCCAAACTTCTTTAATGAACGGAAATGCAAAAAAGCAATCATATAATTGTGGTTGTGATGGTTATCTGACCAAACCCTTGCGTCCTAAAAGTTTATTAAAGGCCATTAACGAATACCTGGCCTAAATGCCTAAGCCTGTTATTTCATGATGTTTAAATGTTAAATTCAAGTTAAATTATGTAAACAATTACATATATTAATTAATGCTAATTATCTTTGCTTAAAATTGAACTGATATAGAATTGCAAGAATAAACACTTATTATTTTATATCAACTTACAAATTAAGATAAAGATGAAGAAAGCATTTGCATTTTGTTTAATCATCCTTTTAAATTTAAGTTTAACAGCAGCAGAAAATATGGAAACAGCAACATTTGGAGCGGGTTGTTTTTGGGGTGTCGAAGATACGTTTATGCAATTAGATGGGGTCATCAAGACCACAGTCGGATATCTGGGGGGCAATCTGAAAAATCCTTCATATAAAGATGTATGCACCGGAGCTACCGGTCACGCAGAGGTTGTACAAATTGAATTTGATCCCGAAAAAATATCCTATCAGGAATTGTTAGATGTATTTTGGAAAATGCACAATCCAACTTCTTTGAACAAACAAGGACCGGATATTGGAACCCAATACCGATCTGCCATTTTTTATCATTCTGAAGCACAAAAACGAATGGCAGAACAGAGTAAGTCCGATTTAAATGCAAAAGGGGTTTACAATAGACCCATTGTAACCGAAATAACAAAAACATCCACCTTTTATAAGGCCGAAGATTATCATCAAAAATATTTGCAGAAAAACGGATTAAGCTCTTGTCATTTATAAAAATGCCTTATTTCTTTTTAAATTCCAGAGCCACCGAATTGATACAATAACGAAGGCCGGTCGGATTTGGCCCGTCATCAAAAAGATGTCCCAAATGACTGTCGCAACTCGCACATCTGACTTCTGTTCGTATCATTCCATGCGAAGTGTCATTCAGTAATTTGATATTATCTTTTTCTGAAATATCGTAAAAACTGGGCCAGCCGCAACCCGAGTCAAATTTAGTGTCTGAACTGAAAAGTTCTGCATTGCATGCAGCACAGTAGTATTTCCCACTTTCTTTGTTATTATATAAAGCCCCTGAAAATGCGGGTTAAGTTGCATTCTCTCTTACAACTTTAAAGGCAATGGGCGATAATTGTTATTTCCATTCCGATTCGCTCTTCCTTATTTTTGTGGTATCCATTTTTGTTTGAACTTTAATTTGAGTCTGGGTACTTCTTCTTCTCTCCTGTCGTTGTTGTGCAAATTGCACAGAGAAAAGATTCAATAAATATGCAAGTGTTAGCGTCAGTATCATAATACGTCTTATTTAAACGAATTCTAAATAACAAAAATAGTCATAAACTCAGGCATTGTGATTATTTTTAACAATTATTAAGAAGAAAAACATGAACTATAATGATGAATAAAGTTTTTGAAACCGTTGAATTTTTAAAAGACAAAGGATATAATAATGCGGAGGTCGGGATTATATTGGGTACCGGATTGGGAGGTTTTGCAAATGAGGTGGAGATTGTCCATGAAATGGATTATCAGGACATTCCAAATTTCCCTGTTTCAACGGTCGAATCGCACAAAGGCAAGTTGATTTTGGCCTTACTTGGAGGCCGGAAATTGATTCTTATGCAGGGCCGGTTTCATTATTATGAGGGCTATTCTTTCAAGGAATTAAGCTTTCCGGTCAGGGTATTGAAGTTGCTTGGTATCAGCTATCTGTTATTGTCAAATGCCTGTGGATCGATGAATCCAAAAATGAAAAATGCTTCACTCATGCTAATTGATGATCATATTAATTTATTGCCGGGAAATCCATTGGTAGGTAAAAATTATGATGAGATGGGTCCACGATTTCCGGATATGAGCCAACCTTACTCATTCAAGATTAATAAATTATTTCATCAGATTGCCAAAGAAAAAGAAATCGAATTATTCGAAGGGGTTTATGTTGCAGTGGCCGGCCCGAACCTTGAAACAAGGGCCGAATATCGTTTTTTAAGGGCCATTGGGGCTGATGTTGTTGGTATGTCGACCGTACCGGAAGTCATCGTTGCCAATCAAATCGGCCTGCCCTGTGCGGCTATTTCTGTTATTACAGATGAGTGTGATCCGGATCAGCTTGAAGTAGCGAATATCAACAAAATACTAGAGAATGCCGCAAAAGCGGAAGTAAATCTAATTATGCTTTTCAAGGAATTAATTAAACGATATCAGATTTAATACACCTTCATCCTGAAGTTTCGGGATTCTTTGGGGTTCATGCCTTTGATGGTCTTTATATTCAATGGATAAACGGCCTATTTATTCATTAAATTCATTATATTTAAATTGAATTAAATTTATAAGTAACCTTAATTTCATTATCATGAAAAAACATTTTTTATTATTTGCCTCCCTTGCACTCATCGCATTCTCTTGCAATAATTCGTCATCCGTTGAAGAACAAACTGTTTTGAATAATTATAATCCGGAAGCGAAGCTGGAAGCATTAAATATTCAACTTCCCGAACCACCTCAACCGGTGGCAAATTATGTAAATGCTGTAAGAACAGGCAATCTGATTTTCCTGGCAGGTAAAGGCCCCAGGAGGGCAGATGGGTCGGAAATCACCGGCAAGCTGGGTGCAGATATCAGTATTGAAGAAGGCTATGAGGCAGCTCGTTTAACGGCCATAAATCAAATAGCGGTACTTAAAGACATATTGGGTGATTTAAGCAAAGTTAAGCGGATCGTGAAAGTGTTGGGCATGGTTAATTCAGATCCTTCATTCATCGATCAGCCAAAAGTTATCAATGGTTTTTCTGATTTAATGGTAGAAGTTTTTGGAGAAAGGGGAAAACATGCCCGTGCTGCCGTAGGTATGGCATCTTTGCCAAGAGGTCAGGCAGTTGAAATTGAATTGATTGTGGAAGTTGAAGATTGAAATCAATAAAAAAAGGTGCGTATCAGAATACGCACCTTTTTTTGTGATGTTAATTCATTTATAGTTCGATGGGTTGAATGTTTAAGCGTTCGAAATGCTTGTTGAGTTTTGGTAAATCATTCAATAAAAGATCATCCAAAAGGCTTGTTTGAACCTTCAGTTCTGCTGAAAGCAATTCATAAACAATATAATAGCTCTGAGTCGGTTTCATATCCCCTTCTTCGAGATGGGTTCTCAATCCGGTTAAACGATCATTTAAACGAATCGGATTGGCAATTTTGTCTTTTGGACTCTGGTTTTTAAGTTGATATAAATTGTTGGCGATTTGAGTTATTTTTTGCAGGAACAAATTAGCTTCTTTATGAAGACTCTTATTCTTTGACGTCTTCAGCCTGCTTTCAATCTCACTCTTTAATTCGCGATAGAGAATTACACCTTCATTTGCCTTAGTTTCACAATCTCTAATCTGCATTGCCAGCTCAAATTGAGCTTCCAGATCTTCATTCGAAACTTCAGTTAATCTTGGATCTTTTTCGACTTCAAAATCTTGTATTTGTACTTGCTCATTGACCGTAAGTTTCACCGAGTATTTCCCGGGAGGAGCCCAGGGGCCTCTTCTTGGATTTCCACCTTCGAGGATGATATTTGGAAATGATGTTGCACCTTCATATCGAAGATTCCAGGTCACCCTGTTCATACCCGAATCCTGGATTTTTCTGTTCAATAACTGGATCACCAATTGTCCTTTTTTATCAACTATTTCCAACTTTACCTCATCAGCCTTATTGGCAAGGTAGAAATCGATAACTGCCGGAAATGCTCGTCTGATGGCATTGGAAGGTTTGAATAGATGGAAATCCTTTGTAGAATTACCTGTAATGGGCAATTGGCGAAGCATTTCTATATTTTCCATTTTCCAAAATGAACGACCATGGGTGGCAATAATAAGATCATTTTGTTTTACCGCAATGCCCATCACCGGGGTAATCGGTAAATTATTTGACAGGCTTTGCCAATTCATCCCACTGTTAAATGAAACATATACCCCATGCTCGGTACCTAAGAATAATAATCCTTCTTTAATGGGATCTTCACAGATTGAATGCCCAAAGTCATATTCATTAATACCGCTGATGATCCTGGTCCAGTTAAGTCCATAATTTTCAGTTTTCCATACATATGGTTTCCTGTCATCCATTTCATATCTTCTGGCCGTTACATAAGCCACAGAAGGGTTATGAGGAGAGGATTCGATGGAACTGATCTTGCTGTTTACTGGCAGATCAATCGGTGTAACATTTGACCATGTTTTTCCACCATCACGTGTCAGGTGAATTAATCCGTCGTCGGAGCCTACCCAAATCGTATTAGCATCAAAAGGGGAGGGTTCAATGGTGTAAATCGTAGCATAAATTTCGGGTCCGTCCTGATCAAAAACAATGGGGCCTCCTGAGTTACCCATGGTACTTCGATCGGCTCGGGTCAGATCGGGACTGATCTTGGTCCAATTCTGGCCCTGATCGGATGATTTCCATAAATATTGTGAGCCAACATAAATGGCATCAGGTTCCAGATCGGTGACAACAATCGGATAATTCCAGTTCCATCTTTCGGGCATATCTTCAGCCGGCTCTCCCATCACAATTCGTGGAAATGGTTGAATATCTGTTACGAAACCGGTATTTCGGTCATATCTGCATAAAGCATTGGTCCGGCCCGAATAAAAAATATTCAGTTTAGTCGGATGCTGCACGACATATCCATTTTCACCACCACCGGCGGCATACATCATTTCACCGGGTTCAAGCCTTTCATTTCTTAAATATCCTCCGTCGGAAGGAACCACTGCCGTTTAGTTGTCCTGCTGGCCCCCGGCTACGTGATACGGAAAATCATTTGTTACACTTAAGCGATAAATCTGTGCCGTAGGATACCTCATATGGGTCCAGGTTTGACCACCATTAACCGACACCACACCACCACCGTCATTCCCATTGATCATTCTTTGTGGGTTTTTGGGATCAATCCATAAATCCTGATGATCTCCGTGTGAATCGGGTAAATATTTAAAAGTTTCTCCACCATCTTCGGATTTAACTAATCTAAAACTCAAAATATAGATCACATCCCGATCAATCGGGTCTGCCTGGATTCTTAAAAAGTAGAAAGCACGTTGCCAGAGATCGCGATGATTGTTGATTAAGGCAAAAGTTTCGCCACCATCATCCGATCGGTAAAGACCCCCTTCTTTGGCTTCAATATTTACATATACCCTTTTTGAATCCGCTCCGGATACCGTTACGGTACTCTTACCCCAGATGCCTGTTGGGAGTCCCTGGTTTTTTGTTAATTCCACCCAGGTGTCACCGCCATCAACTGATTTGTAAAGACCTGATCCGGCACCACCGCTCCACAAAATCCAGGGTTTGCGATATACTTCCCAAAGCGTTGCATATAATATATCAGGATTATTGGGATCCATTGTCAGATCTATGGCCCCGGTTTGTTCATTTTTAAATAGGATTTTTTTCCAGGATTTGCCGCCATCCAATGTTCTATAAACTCCACGGTCGGCATTTGAGCCAAAGGGGTGCCCAAGGGCAGCTACATACACCCTGTTTGGATCTTTGGGATGTATCCTGATTCTGCTAATTACCTGCGTTTCTTCCAAACCGATATGCTCCCAGTTTTGGCCTCCATCTATCGATTTATAAATACCATCTCCCTGTAAAACATTTTGACGCAACTGGGCTTCACCCATACCCAGGTAAACGATCTCGGGATTTGATTCTGAAATAGCAACGGCACCAACAGAAGAGCTGTTAATTTTGCCATCGGTTACCGGATTCCAGGTGTTTCCTCCATCAATTGTTTTCCATAATCCACCACCGGTTGCACCAAAATAATATTCGTTTGGCCTGAGGGAACTTCCAGCCACCGCAATCGATCTGCCGCCTCTTTTGGGCCCAATATTTGACCATTCAAGGGTTTTAAACATGCTGGAATGAGTATCATCATTTTCATTTTGGGCTTCTGCATTCATGCTAAAAAAGAAAAAAATGAGTGTGAAAAAGATCACACCCATTTCTAAACTTAACTTAACTTTATTATTATGAAAAAATAAACTATTGAAATTTTTCATTTTAACTGTTTTCATATAATGCATAAAATATTGTATTAACATTCATAGAATTTTAAATGATATTTTAATTAATAATAGAAGCAGTTGCCTTTAAAAAAATCTCAATTTCTTCGGGTGTATTGT
>CAYNTB010000080.1:0-8282 GCA_964399905.1 uncultured Bacteroidales bacterium
AGACAACTATCTTATGTGGTAAACAATGTAGTTAAAACAATTAACCTTTTTAAGGACCAAAGATCTTGGGTTTGAAAAAAACAATGTTTTAATAACCACTGTTCAGGCAGATACTTCATTTTTAAGAAAGATGCCAACATTCAGGGAGGAATTATTGCAAAATCCCAATGTTAAGGATCTGTCCACATCAACTGGATATCCTGGTGCTGTAAATGGTATTGTTGTGATGAAAGTTGAACAGGAATCAAAATTGAGTTCGGCAGATTCTACGAATTCGGTTGGCGGAAGTCATATGGTCGAAGAAACCCTGAACTTACTCTTTATCGACTATGATTTTTTAAACCTTTATGAACTTGAATTGGTTCAGGGTCGAAATTTTAGCCGGGAAATGGGTACTGATTTTCAGGAAGGCGTAATTATTAATGAAGCCTGTGCCAAAGAGCTGGGATGGACCGACAATCCGCTGGGTAAAAAAATTGGTTTCGGCCTTCAGTTGGATGGAACATTTCTCAGAAATACCAAGGTAATTGGTGTTGTTAAAGATTTTCATTACCGATCCATGCACAATGCAATTGAACCGCTTACCATGTTCCTGGCAGATCGTCCACAAAATTTCGTCTCCATTAAAATTGGGGAGGAAAATCGGCAGGAAACCATTCAATATATTGAGGATAAATGGAATTCATTCGGTGCCGTTCATCCATTCGATTTTGACTACCTCTCAACAATTATGGATGATATGTATCAGGCAGAGGATAAGATCGGAAAGGTTTTCACCATTGCTTCTTTGCTTTCGGTATTTATTGCCTTACTGGGCTTATTGGGTTTATCATCATTGATTGCCGAACAACGTACCAAAGAAATCGGGATCAGAAAAGTGGTAGGGGCTTCGCTCGAATCTATCTTGGGCTTTTTATTTAAGGAGTTTGCCATTCTGATATTGATTGCGTTCATTATTTCGTCACCAATTGCTTTCTTTTTGCTTAGCGACTGGCTGAATACAAACTTTATTTATAGCATCAATCTTGGAGTCTTCACTTTTTTACTGGCATTTGTCATAGCATTCATCATAGGAATGCTAACGATCAGTTACCATATTTATAAGGCAGCCAGCTCAAATCCGGTGGATGCGCTTAAATACGAGTAATTATGGTTTTAAAATTCAAGGGTGAAGGTGCTTCCTTCGCCCTTTTTTTTCCCGTATGTGATGAATAGGGTAAAACCATATTTATCAATCAATCTTGTAATGTCGGACTTCAAAAATCGTCTTATTTAAAACTATTTTTTGCGAAGTTTTGCTCTTTTAATAACTAAAATATTAGTTGTATAATAATTTTACTTATATTTATAGTTTCATCAACCTGATTAAAAAATGATTACTAATTATTTAAAAACCGCTCTCCGGAATTTAATCCGGCAAAAATCATATTCATTTATAAATATTGGGGGCCTGGCTATCGGAATGTCTGTTTGCATCCTCATACTGACTTATATTTTTTATGAAGTGAGTTTTGATAAGTTTCATGAAAAAAAGGATCAAATCTATCGTTTATGCGTTGATGCCAATATTGGCGGAACCGCCATGGATTTAGCTTTAAGCAGTGGCCCGATGGGGCCGGCACTTGTCGACCAGATTCCTGAAATTATTAATCAGACCCGTATATTTCAAACTTCGGAACGGTTTTTAATTGCCAAAGATGAAAATAAATTTTATGAGGATCAGGTATATTATGTGGATTCCAGCTTTTTTAACATTTTTTCATTCAAGCTTTTAATGGGTGATCCCGATCGTGTTTTGGCGGCACCAAATAGTATTGTTTTAACTGAAAAACTGGCAAAGAAATATTTTAATACGGAAGATCCGATTGGGAAGGTACTCAGGGTAAATGATATTACCAATTTTACAGTTACAGGTTTGGTAGAGAACCCTCCGGGGAATTCGCATTTTAAATTTGATGCTTTATTATCAGTGGCAACTGTCGTGAATAATCCCAATTTTGGCCTGGATAGTTGGGGTTCCGTTTCCAAGAATACGTATCTGCTTCTTCGAGATGGTGTAGATTTCAATAATGTACAGGAAAAATTTCCGGAATTTGAAGATTCAACCATGGGATTTCTAAAGGAGGCAAATGTTGTTTTTGATTTGTACCTCCAGCCTATTACAGACATACATTTATACTCCCATAAAAGAGGAGAATTGGGAACCAATGGCGATATTAATTACGTGTATATCTTTGCGGCCATTGCCGTATTTATTTTACTGATCGCATGTATTAATTATATGAACCTGGCTTCGGCACGTTCATTCAAGCGTGCCAAGGAAGTTGGAATGCGAAAAATCCATGGGGCGATTAAAGGCCAGCTCATCAGGCAATTTTTAGGTGAGTCGGTATTATTGAGTTTTATAGCATTGGTTGTTTCTGTGGTAATTGTTCAGTTAACATTATCGAATTTTAGTGATCTGGTGCTGACCGATGGCACGCTGGCAGTTTATAAGGACCTGCTTGTGATTATTCTGTTTTTCCTTTTTTTAACCCTATTGGTTGGTATCATCGGTGGCAGTTACCCCGCATTTTATCTTTCTTCATTCAGCCCCTTGGCTGCATTAAAGGGAGGTGGCGTTCGTGGTAAAAAGAAATCTTATGTCCGCAATATATTGGTGGTTTTACAATTTACGATTGCGACTATTTTAGTTATTTGTACCGGAATTATTTATAGTCAGCTGAGTTATATGAATCATAAAGATTTGGGGTTTAATAAGGAAAATAAAATGGTGATTCCGTTGAATAATCAGAACCTGGTTTCAAAAATTCAAAGCCTCAAAAGTGAATTTAAAAACTTATCAGTCGTAAATAATGTCACCATTGCCTCAGGGCTCCCCGGTTATAATATGCGGGGAACCGGATATTTCCCGGAAGGGAAGGATCCGAATACGCCTATTATATTTTTCAATTTTGCCACCGACGATGAATTTTTTGATGCATTTGAAATGGAGATTATTGAAGGAAGGGGATTTTCGCATGAATTTGGTACCGATTCATTGGGCGTAATTATAAATCAAACATTGCAAAAACAGATGGAATGGGACAACCCGATTGGTAAAATAATCAGCACCAATCCAACCCGTGATGATTCAAGAAATTATAAGGTGATAGGGGTGGTTAAAGATTTTCATTATATTTCATTATTGGATAAAATCGGACCCATGCTGGTTCATTATGCTCCGGAAGCAACCCATACAATTATATTGGATTTAAACGATGCCGGTTCAACGCAGCAAATTGAACTGGTGAAAGCCAAATGGGATGAACTGGTTCCGGCTATGCCCATGAATTATTCTTTTGTAAAGGAAAATTTTGAACGCAGGTATCGTTCGTACTTAAAAATGGGACAGTTGTTTCTGGTTTTTTCGATGATTGCCATTTTTGTTGCATGTATCGGATTGTTTGGCCTGGCTTCTTTCCTGACTGAAATAAGGACCAAAGAAATTGGTATCCGTAAGGTGAATGGTGCCTCTATGTCAACCATCGTTCGACTGCTTAATTTTGAGTTTTTAAAATGGGTACTGATCGCGAATATTATTGCGTGGCCAACCGCTTATTATTTTATGTCGGATTGGATTCAAAACTTTGCATACCGAATTAATATTACCTTGGTATTTTTTGTGGTGGGTGCGATTATTTCTTTGATCATTGCCTTGATAACGGTAAGCTTTCAAACTATTAGGGCAGCGAGGAGAAATCCGATTGAGAGCTTAAGATATGAATGATTTTCAGGGGTGACACCCAACAGGGTGTCACCCCTGAAATATAAACACTTAATGAATTCAGGATGGCAATCCTTCTATCCAATGGCATTAAAATTTTAAAGTAAAACGCGTCTCTTTATCAGGAACAGACTGAACAGAAATACTTCCCTGATGCAGATACATTATTTGTCGCGCAAGGCTTAAACCGATTCCGGAACCATTTTCTTTGGTCGAATAAAAGGGAATAAAAACCTTATCTAATTCTTCTTCAGGTATTCCGATGCCATTGTCTGTAATTTCCACAATTGGATTTCCATCGCCGGATTGTGTGGCATTGATTTCTATTTTCTTGTTTTCTTGATGAACCAGGGCCTCCATCGAATTTTTTATCAGGTTTATCAGCAATTGCTCAATCAGGGCCTCATCAGCATATAGCATTAACTCATTGTCAATTTTTATCTCAAAATTGATCTTTTGATCCATGAAATTTTTATTGTAAAAATTTCGGATTTTTTGAATGCAGTGTTCGATCTTAAATTTCGATAAATGAAGTGTGGGGTTTTTGGTAATATTCTTATAAACTTCTATAAAATCCATGAGTGCATTTGCGCGTTCCTCAATTACTTTTGCATTAATCGAAATATCTTCGATCATTTCATCATTCAATTCAGCTGCTTTTATGATTTGATTATCACGATGAATATAACGGTTTATAACTTTTGACAAAGTTGTAATGGGCGTTAAAGAATTGGTAATTTCATGATTAAGAACCTTTATCAGGTTTTGCCAGGATTCAAGCTCCTTATGGTCCAATTCGCGCTTAATATTTTGAAATGAAATAATATGAATGGATTTTTGTTCAATATTTATACGTGTTTTTTTTATGGCAAGTGTAAGAATTTCTGACTTCAGTTTAATTTTCAACAGCTGAGACTTTTGAGTTGCCTGTTCGTTGATTTCCCGGTAAAAATCCGGTAGTTTTTCGGCAAGTGTTGTCATAAACTTACAGTTATCGCATTTCAATATGGATGCTGCTTCCGGATTGAATAATTCAATTTTCCCTTTGTCATCAAATGCAATGATCCCGATCCTGGCATTTTCAACAATGGTGTTGAGGTAATGAGTTTGTTGTTCGTTTTCAATTCTGATCCTCTGTAGTTCTTTGTTTATATGATCAAATGAAAGGTTGAGCCCTTTAAAACTTTTCAAGGTTTGATGATCACGATAGTTAAAGGCGGTATCTTTCGATTGTATCCTAAGTAAAAAATCAGCCAAACTCCTATTGGTTTTGTTGATGTAAGCAATGAGTGCGATTGTTTGCAGCAGCAGAAAAATAAAAGAGATTATACTCGTCATAATTTTATCATCCTGGCTCATAAAGAACGACAAAAGAACGCCTGTGATCACAATCAGTACGACCCGAAAAACAATGACCAGGTAAAATTTGTTAAAGCCCATACTTTTCAATTTTTAAATATAAAGTGGTTCTTGAGATATTGAGTTCTTTCGCAGCTTTGGTCAGGTTGCCCTGGTGTTTTTCGAGTACTTTCTTTACCGTATATTTTTCTACATCTGCAAGTTTATTTGACGGACCGGTTTCCCAACCCTTATCCGGTTTTTTTTCGATCCTGAAATCTTCAGCTCCCAGTATGTTTGTTTCAGAGAGAATTACCGCTTTTTCAATGGTATGCTTGAGTTCCCTAACATTGCCCGGCCAATGATGTTCCAGAAGGCTTTGGATACCCGTACTGCTGATCTTTAGCGCAGTTTTACCATATTTTTGGGTGTATTTTTTAAGAAAAAATTCGGCGATTAATAAAATGTCGTTCCCTCTTTCACGTAAAGGTGGTATTTCGATTTTGATGGTGTTTAAACGATAGAGTAAATCTTCCCTGAACAATTTCTGTTCAACCAATTCAAAAGGGTTTTTATTGGTGGCAGAAATCAGCCGTATGTTAATATTCTCTTCCCTGTCTGAGCCAACTGCCCTAATTTTTCTGTTTTGCAGAACACTCAAAAGTTTTGATTGGAGGTTCATCGAAAGGTTGGTAATTTCGTCCAGAAACAACGTACCCCCGGAGGCTGCCAAAAATCTTCCGGTCCGGTCAGAATGTGCATCGGTAAAGGCTCCTTTCTTATGCCCGAACCTTTCGCTTTCAAATAAATTTTCGTTGATCGATCCCAGGTCCACACTTACAAACAACTCCTCTTTTCTTTCCGATAATTTATGAATTTCACGTGCCACCAATTCTTTACCCGTTCCATTTTCCCCAAGAATTAAAATATTTGCATCCGTATCTGCAACTTTTCTGATGGTTTTAAATATTTCTGTCATTTTGGGTGAGGAGCCCAAAAAATCAAGGTTCGCATTTAAGCTGTTTTCAATTAATACTTTTCGGTTGCCTTCAAGTTTTTTAACTTTTCGTTCCGATTCCCTCAATTTGAGTGCGGCATGCAAACTGGCAATCAGTTTGTCGATGTCCCAGGGTTTGGTAATAAAATCATAAGCACCTTCTTTGATCCCTTTTACTGCTATATCAACTTCACCGTAAGCGGTAATAAGAACCACCAGTAACTCAGCATTGAGTTCTTTAATTTTTCTCAACCAGTATAAACCTTCGTTCCCTGAGTTTACACCGGCTTTAAAATTCATATCCAACAAAACAATATCCCAATCTTTTTCCTGAAGGTAGCCGGGAATTAAATTTGGATTTTTAATGGTTTCAATCTCCTGAAATTCGTATTTTAACGATTGTTTGAGCGTAAGCAATATGCTTTCATTATCATCAATAATTAATATTTTTCCTTTGCTTGGATTCATTGAAAAACAGTATTTTAAAAACAAATATAATAAAATTGTCCAGATGCTGAACGTAAATTGTACAGTATCTGAACAATTTATTGCATGTTCGGGCATTTATAAATGTTAAATGCCTGTAAATGAGCCATAAAAATCTTTTGGCATTTGCTTTGATCTCTGGGTTCAGCTAAAAATTTATACAATGATCAGATCTTATTTAAAAATTGCCCTAAGAAGTTTCACGACAAACATCACCTTCTCCTTAATTAACCTCTTTGGACTAAGTATAGCTTTTGCTCTATTTATACTGCTTTCGCTTTATATTACAAGCGAGCTTTCAACCGATAAGCATATCGAAAATGTTGAGAATATTTATTCTTTGCATGAAAAAAACGAACATTCCATATTTACAAGTGGCTTATTTGCACCCTACATTTCTGATCGTTATCCTGAAGTAAAAGAAAGTTGTGCATCCTTTGTATGGGATGGAAATTTTTTCTTGAATGATGGTCATTACGTACATTTTGATCGTTATGCTGCCGTCGATTCTAATTATTTTAAGATTTTTAAAAATGAAGCGATATTAGGTAATCTTGATCAGGCACTGAATGGGAAGAACGGGATGGTTTTGACTCAAAGTGCGGCAAAATCTTTATTTGCGGATAAAAATCCCATTGGTGAAATTGTGAGCCTTGAAAACGAATATGACTATGTGGTCAATGCGGTAATTCCTGATTTACCCGGAAATTCTTTCTTCAAAGCAGAATGTTTTACCTCTATTCAAAGCATGGAGGTTATGAATAAGGGCTTTCTTTCAAGCAATGCTGGTTGGTCGGTATATACCTTTGTTGAATTGAAAGAAAATGCAAATGTTCCTGCCTTGGAAGAAAAACTGAGTAAAGATTTATTAGCACAATTTAAACGAAAAACAAATTGGGGTTTAATCCCTTATGATGAACTTTATTTTAGTGATGTACATATTCCTGAAGAATTGGAGCATGGAAATAAACAATTCGTTTTTCTCTTTATTGGGATTGCCTTATTTATCATTGTGATTGCCTGTATTAATTATATAAACCTAACCACTGCTAAAGCGGCAAACCGCGCACGGGAAGTGGGTATTCGAAAAGTAGTTGGCGCCCACAAACAAAAATTGATGAAGCAGTTTTTAACAGAGTCAATCCTGCTTGTTTTCGTTTCACTCATTATCGGCTTTTTACTGGCAGAGCTTTTAATAGGAGAATTTAACGCCTTGGCAGAAACCAATTTTCATGTAAAGGTGTTTTATTATTTTCCTGCCAATATCATTTTTCTACTCGGAGCGATTTTGTTGGGTGTAATTTCTGGTTTGTATCCGGCCTTTGCATTAACTTCATTCAAAACAGTTGAAGTTCTAAAAGGGAAAATATCAAAGAGTCGGGGAGGGATTATCGCCCGAAAAGCATTGATGGTTTTTCAGTTTGTAATTTCTTTAATCATGATTGTTGGATCCATCGTTATTTATCGCCAGATAAATCATGTAAAAAATTCCAGTATTTGGTTTCAAAAAGACAATATCATTCGATTGCAAACTGATGATGATAAAGCTTTTGAAATATTTAGATTAAAGTCAAAATAACACCTACACACAACCCGCATTAAAAAGCATTGGGGTGAAGGTGGTAGTGCAGGCTTTACAGCCTGCATCGTATTCCTTGCACCGGGATACGTCCGCAACTCGCTCTCCCCAACGAC
>CAYNTB010000081.1:0-8278 GCA_964399905.1 uncultured Bacteroidales bacterium
CGTTGTCTGCCCCAGTGACCCTCCCGCTTATAGCGGGATGCTCTGAACCAGCTGAACTAATCACCCTCTCTTTTTTATGAACGACCCGCTTTTCAAAACGGGAGTGCAAATATAATTTATTTTTTTTGAATGATACAATTTTATTCGAAAATATTCTTTGATTAATTACTTTATCCTTGCAAATTTTGAAAGCTTTTTATTCATTAGAAATTGTATTTTTGTAAAACACTAAGCCTGCTTGATATTGAAGACATTAAACAAAAATCTTCTCTTTTTTATTTTTGGAACATCATTCTTGTTTTGGGGTTGCGGAACCATGAAGCATCTAGAACGTCCGTTGGTTAGCAAGAATAAAGTAATTATTCATGGCGATAAAGTACAACTCGACAAAGAAGAATTATTTGGCCTGACCGCACAGGAACCAAACAAAAAATTACTTGGGATCTGGAAATTTAAACTATGGGCTTATCAATTACCTGAAAAAGGGAAAGAAAGAAAATTCAAAAACTGGATGCGTAAAACTTTTGGAGAAGCTCCTGTTTACTACGATGCACAATCTACCAACAAAAGCCTGAATCAATTAAGAATATATTTAAACAAAACAGGTCATTTTAACTCCCGGGTTTGGGAAGAACAAAAATTAAAAAACAACAAACTCACTTTACTCTATCACATCGAGCCTACCCAACCTTATTATATCAGGAATTATTATCAAAGAATCAACGACAGCATATTATCTTCAAATATAAAGCGGATCAGTAAAAACAGTCTGATAAAAACCGGAACTGTTTATAATGCATTTGCAATTGAAAATGAACGAAGCCGCCTTGCTGATTCCCTTAAAAATATAGGGTATTTTAACTTTAACAAAGAATACATCTTTTTTGAAATTGACAGTGCTTTCAATTCAAAGCAATTAGACATTACTCTAATCATTAAAGACCAGAGAATCAGAAATCAATCAAATCCTGAACTGATTACCGAATCGCCTCATAAACAGTTCTATTTGAATAAAGTATATATAAATCCGGATTTTGACTTATTAAATCCTGCACATCAAATATCTGATACGCTTGAATTAGAAATAAAAGCTGATACGACCATTTCAAAACCAAACATTTACTATTTCTTAAATGAGGGGCAATTAAAAATTAAACCAAAAATTATAACGCAATCGATATTGTTAAACCCCGGGGATCTTTATAACCTGGATGCCGTAAAGAAAACCTATCGCCGTTTGGCCGATCTGCGAATTTATAAATACTCAAACATTCAATTTTCAAATGTTTCGGATTCAACAAATAACCTGCTCAACTGTAAAATAAATCTCGCACGCAGCAAGGTCCAGTCGTATACTTTAGAAGCAGAAGGAACAAATTCAGGTGGTGATCTGGGCTTGGGGGGCAATTTGGTATATGCAAACAAGAACATTTTCAGAGGAGCTGAACTTTTTCAGATCAGGTTAAAAACAGCCCTTGAAGTCCAGAAGCAAACTACTTCAAGTTCAAACGCAGATGATAAATTCCTGTTTTTTAACACCATAGAAACCGGGCTTGAAATGAGCCTGAGTATACCGAAATTTCTAATCCCCATTAGCCTCGAAACTTTTCCAAAGGATTTTAAGCCTAAAACAAACATTAGCACCGGTATAAATTACCAACAGCGGCCCAAATACAGACGTTACATAACAAACATTTCTTTTGGTTATGAATGGTTACAAAGCAATAAAATAAAACATATTTTTTCCCCTGCCGAAGTAAATTCTGTTAAAGTTTTTCCAACAGAAGCTTTTGCGGCATTACTTGAGCAGGAAACAAATGAGCGGCTTAAAAACCAATATACTGACCACCTCATTACTGCACTTAGATACAGTTTTATTTTTAACAATCAGGAATTAAATAAGTTAAAGGATTTTGTATATATCCGTGCAAATTTCGAGACCTCGGGTTTTATGCTAAAAGGAGCCAATATGCTTTTTGGCATTTCCGAAAATGATGAAGGATACAACACCCTCTTCAATATAAGATACGCACAATACGTAAAAGCTGATGTTGATTTTCGTTATTATTCAATATTCTCAGCAGATAATCGGCTGGTTTGGCGCACCATGCTTGGCATTGGCATCCCTTATGGCAATTCAGTTGATCTTCCATTTGAAAAAGGATTCTATGCAGGAGGGGCAAATGGTATGCGTGGCTGGCGCGTCAGATCGTTGGGCCCGGGATCTTCATCCGCAACAGAATCTACAACCCAGGTTGACCGGATTGGGGATCTGCAATTTGAAGCCAATATTGAATATCGCTTCCCAATTTATGAATTTGTGAAAGGGGCCATCTATGCAGATGCCGGAAATATTTGGTTATTGCATGAAAATGATTTTTATCCGGGCGGTGAATTTAAACTTCAAAATTTCGTAAGCGAAATAGCCATGGATGCAGGTTTCGGACTTCGTTTCGATTTCAATTTTTTTATTTTCAGAATTGATACTGCCATCAGACTCAGGGATCCCTCCAAAGATCTCAATAAAAGATGGGTACCTCTAAATGAAGGATTTAATAATATGGCTTTTAATTTTGGGATCGGATATCCTTTTTAACTCTTTTATGGAACTTTCTGAATTAACAAATAAATTTACTTTACAATTCCCTTACCAACCAACCCCTGGACAGGAGCAATTAATAAGCGAATTATCATCATTTATTCTGAATAAAAATCCATTATCACTTTTCGTATTAAAAGGTTATGCCGGAACAGGTAAAACAACCATCGTCAGCTCGCTGGTTAATGTGCTCCCTGAAATAAAAAAATCATTTAATTTATTGGCCCCAACCGGAAGAGCTGCAAAAGTTTTAAGTAATTATTCAGGAAAAAACGCACACACTATTCATCGTTTTATATATTGGGTAACTACAGATAATGAAGGTAAATTCAGAATGGTACTGCGCCAGAACAAACAAAAAAATACCATCTTTATCGTAGATGAAGCATCAATGATCCCGGATGCTGATACTAATTACAACTTCAATCAATCATCGCACAGAGGATTACTTGAAGATCTTATCAACTTTGTGTATGCATCGCAAACCAATTGCAAAATTATTCTGATCGGCGACGAAGCCCAGCTGCCTCCGGTCGGTCTTGATATCAGTCCGGCTCTGAATATTGAATACCTGAAAGCTTCTTTCGGGCTTGACATCCATACTTTTGTCCTAAGGGAAGTTGTTCGTCAATCATTAAGCTCAGGTATTCTGGCAAATGCTACCAACATCCGGAACCAGGTGGAAAATAATTCGATAGAGATGCCTTTCTTTTCTTTGGAAAATTATATTGATATCCGAGCAATTGAAGGAAATGAACTTGAAGACCTGTTAAACACCGCTTATGCAAACTCAGGACATGAAAGCACTGTGGTCATCACACGTTCAAACAAAAGAGCCAATATTTACAACCAGCAAATCAGGCATCGGATTCTTTATCTTGAAGAAGAAATTTCAGCAGGAGATTTTATGATGGTGGTTAAAAATAATTACTTCTGGCTGCCCGAAAAATCAAATGCCGGTTTTTTAGCCAATGGTCACATTATAGAATTGCTAAGTATCCGAAAAACAGAAGAATTATATGGGTTCCGCTTTGCGGATGTCAGCATTCGTTTGATCGATTACCCGGATGAGCCTGAATTGGATGTAAAAATATTGCTGGATGCCATTATGGCCGAAAGCCCCGCTTTGCCCAAAGAAGACAATAACCGATTGTTTAATGAGGTTTTGAAAGATTATGCTGAAATCCCACAAAGGAGAAAAAGGCTGGACAAGATGAAGGTTGATCCCTATTTTAATGCGCTACAGGTGAAATTTGCCTATGCATTAACATGCCATAAAACACAGGGTGGCCAGTGGAAAAACGTATTCATCGACCAGGGTTATTTCAATGAAAAAATGATGGACAGGGAATTTCTAAGATGGCTATACACGGCAGTTACGCGTGCCAGCAATCAATTATACCTGGTAAATTTTAAAGATGAATTTATCCGTTGATTTTTTCGATTAAAACAACCGCATAAGCAGAAATCCCCTTCCCTTCACCAACAAAACCCAGTTTTTCTGTAGTCGTTGCTTTGATTGAAATATCTGATTCGGGTATCTGCAGAACCTTTGCAAGGCTTTTCTTCATTTCGGGAATATTGGATGCAATTTTAGGTTGCTGTAAACAAATTGTCGAATCAATATTGCATATTTTATAATCTAAATCAATCAGCAAATCTTTAACCTTTTTCAATAAAACGGAAGAATCGATCTGATGATATTGCTTATCAGTATCAGTAAAGTGCTGCCCTATATCGCCCAGGTTTGCCGCACCCAGAAATGCATCACAGATGGCGTGTATCAATACATCGGCATCTGAATGACCAACGGCACCTTTTTCGGCAGGAATCTCAACCCCACCTAATACCAGCCTTGCACCAGATTCTAAACGATGAACATCATAACCGAATCCGATTCTCATAGTTGAAAGAATTTATCTTGAAAAAGCATCAAAATCAAATAATAGCGAAAACCTCAATGTATTTTCCAACGGATGTTTTTGTTCGAGAGGGATCAGGTAGGCCACATCCAATCCAAATACATTGTATTTCAGGCCGGCTCCGAGTGTAAAAAATTTACGGTTACCTTTTGATTTGTGTTCATTAAAATAACCGGCCCTAACCGCAAATTGTTTATCATACCAATACTCAACGCCGCTTCCGATACTAAACTCCCTCATTTCTTCACTAAAACCTCCGGGAGCATCAAAAAACGATTGGAAAATTCCTCCGATCACAGATACATCCGGATTCTTACCCGCTGCTATCACATATTGACCATCGGGTCCCATTACGGGCTGGCCAGTAACAGGGTCCTTCTCGTAAACAGGTGGGGTCGGAACCAATAGTTTGTTGATATCAATCATAAATGATATTGAGTTGTAATCATCCATTTCAATGGTTAATGAAGGGCCAAACCTTAAATTGGTCGGGATGAAATCCTTCACATTATTCGAGTATGAGATTTTTGATCCGATATTGGAAATGTTTGCACCCATTGCAAATAATCCGTTGGTATTGCTAAATTTTAATTCCTTTTGATAATAAAATGAAACATCGGCAGCATAGGAAGTACCTGCATGGGTCTCACTTCCACCCACAAATTGCCCTTGTGTCAAATCTGAAAAAATAAACCTTGCAGCAACGGAAGCCGAAAAATTTTCTGATAATTTCCTTGAATAAGCAAAATCAAGGCTAAATTCATTGGGGTGATAGGTACCCAATGGATCGCCAACATCATTTGTAAACGTAATATCGCCCAGAGAAAAGAACAACAATGAAGCAGCAATGGTTTGGTCAGCATCCAGACGTCTGAAGAAATTTACATATGCCAGGTTAATATCCGGCACCAATGCTTTCAGCCAGGGGCTGTATGAAATCCCGAAACCCATTTCTTTTTCTATAAATGCATATTTTGAAGGATTCCAGTGCATTGAATAAATATCCGGAGCTGAGGAAACCCCGGCATCTCCCATCGCTCCTGCCCTGGCGTCAGGTGCAATCATTAAAAATGGCACAGCCGTGGTGATCGTATTTAATGTAGCCTGTTGTCCCAGCCATTCATCTGTGTTTTGATTAAATCCCATTACCGTCATCAATGACAGTAATATTACAAGGGCAAGTTTGAATTTCATATATCGGATATTTAATTTCAAATGTTAACCTGAATATTTACAAAAAGCGATTAACTTTTAATAAGCGCAAATTTAACGATATTTTCTTTAATATATTGTCTCTGTTTCTCTGGAGTGCAAGGTCCATAATTATTACAAATTATTAATTCAGAATAATCAACTTATTAACAGAAGCATCTCCTGTCAACTTTCCGTTGATCAACAATCGATAAATATATATTCCGCTTTTCAGTCGTTCCCCTGAGTCTGAAGTGGCATTCCAGTAAATATCACCGGAACCATATCCATCTGGTTCAATTATTCTGAAGATTGAGCTAACTTTTTCTCCCGCTAAGTTATAAATCTGAATCTCAAGATTTATTTTGCTTTGTGCCTGATTGTGCTTAAATCTGAACCAGGTGTTGCTGCGAAATGGATTGGGAAAATTCATCACCTCATCAATAAAAACATTATTTATATCAACGACCTTAAAACTAATACTGGCTTCACTTGAATTATTCAGGATATCCCAAACTTTTAAGCTCAGTGTATGTTCACCCTCTTCAAGTTTTGATAACTGATAGTTAATGGTTCCACTTGTGTGACTGTCTAAGTCGAGCTCAAAAAAGTCGTTTAATATCACAGACTGTTCAGTATCACCATTTAGCACGGCAACAATATCATGGCCAATTCCATTCCCGGTTGTATTAATACCACTTTGATCGGTAATTTGGGCATAAATAATCGGCTTGGTATTGGCAACATCGCCATTCTCAAATGACGCATCATTTAAAAACAACTTAATCTGCGGTCCTTCCGTATCGGTTAATAATTCGTTGTTGTACCCCCCAACAATCAAATTATCGTAAGATCCCCAGGCATCCGAATCGAGGGTTTTTGCATAATAGCTTATTTTGCCAAAACCGTAATTATAAGCTATATCCCTTGGTACCACAAAGGAAAATGAAAAATCTCCATGAGTCACACTTACCTTGCCTTTATAAAGTATATTTGATTGTACACTGAATTCCTGTTCAAAACTATCTGCATCCTGACCGAATGTTTTTATTCTGGTTTTTTTATCGTAAACTATCGGGAATAATAAGCCGTTAAAAGTTTCATCTTTGAAGCCATTTTTATACACAGATCCACTCACACTGACATTCGCCATTGCTGCAATGGTATCAGGCGCTGTATGTACCTGCTGTTCATTAATGCGAAGGGTCGAAATACTGTCTTCAGGTAAGGCAATTTTTAGGGCAGGATCACCTACCAGTACAAATTTTTGGGAATTGGCACCATTGCCGATTGCATTTTTTGCATTCTTAATGATATCGCCTAAGCGGGTTGGTTTGTCCCCGTTTTTCTTAAAAATACTTTTTATAACCTGCTGATTGAGTTGATAATTGGCACCTGCACTGGTTGCCCTCGTTGTTGTAAGCAATGCAATGCCCCCACCTTTATCATTCAACAAAACCAATTCACCGGCAGACTCCAGTTCGGGGTTGTCGAATCGGGTAAACTCACAGGTTGCAGTCACAAATACCGGCAGGCGATCCATATTTTGCCATGCATTAATATCCTGAATTTCAAGTACGCGTTCATGAGCCCATCCGGTCTCTCCCCCATGTCCAATATAGTTAATGAGAACCGTTCCCTGATCGATTTTTTCATTAATCGCCTTTTTTACATCCGGATAACGCTGCCCGCCCGGAGTAGATATTTGCGGATAAGCATCAAAATATATTTTTTCAAGATTAACATGGCTGAACTCACTTTCAACAATAGATGCAATCTTTTCCGAATCGTTTATATAAGCATTATAATCCTGATCGTCGGCAACCAAACAGATTTTGTTCCGCCACGCCCCCATAACTTCATCAGAATCTCCGGCATAATGCAATATTTTATCAACCATTTGCCGCGCCTGTTCTATTGTTTTTACCGGAATTCGTCCGATCCCGATATCCAGGCTTCCATTTACACCAACTCCTTCATTCTCATCCAGCAATCCGAAATAATCGTCTGTATTGTAAGAAACAATAATAGAGGTTGAAGATTCAGATTCCCAGGTAGGAACAAAATTTGTGTTCCCTTCAATCCGGTTTTTATAATCAAATGAGGCATCGCCAAACAAAAGCAGGTATCCCGGTTTTGATCCCGACGGGGCTTTGTCATATAACATCCTTACAAAATTCCTTATTGCACTAACATCCTGGGCTCCCGAAGAAAATTCATTATAGATTTCTGCCGGCTTTGCGATAAGATACGATAAACCATCATGCATTAAATGATATTCCCCCAATCGAAGTGCTTGCTCATAAAATTCATCCGGGCTCACAATGATCAAATCAACGGCCTCGGCCCCATGGTAATTCTGATTTTCAATCTCTTCAACAAATTCAGGGCTCAGCACATTTGATGCTTCGAAAGCTACAAATTCGATCAATGAATCGGTGGCAGCAATGATCCCGAGCCTGGTTCCATTTCTTTCAGCATCAATTTCAATGGGGTTCAATGGATCTGAAACATTCCAAATTTTTGTTGAAGCATCGGCACCTGACAAAATAAATTTTGTGACATT
>CAYNTB010000082.1:0-5303 GCA_964399905.1 uncultured Bacteroidales bacterium
ATGATTTCTGCATCACTTTAAATGGAATTTCGATGGCGTATTTCGAAGCCTCCTGAATGGCCTGATGCCTGATCTGTTTTTCTGTATCAGTGGTTTTTGATAATCCAAAAGCATCCATAATTTTATTGAAAGCATGGGTGTCTTCATCCACCAGAAAAAGCAATTCATCTTTGATTTTTTGTCCTTTTTCAGCCCAAATGGAGAACTCCTCCCAACGATCGTCCCAACCTCTTTTATGAGAAGAAAGGTTGGCAACCATGGTTGCGAGGGAAATTCCAAGCGCACCGGCATAAGCAGAAATCGAGCCCCCACCCGGAGCAGGTGATTCAGACGCAGTTTCATTGGCAAATCCGGTCAGGCTCATATCAACCAACTTTGCTTTTTTATCTTCCTCAAGCAGGTATTCAATAATTCGCTCCCTTGGATTAAAAGGTTTCAATTCATCGAGTCCCATCGATTTTATGGCAATTTTAATTAATTCGTCATTTGAGACACCCAGAGATCGTTTTTGTTTACGTAAAAAGTATTTGCCGGCATCAAGCATTGCCTTTAACGGGATAAGTCCAACCAACTCCGAGCCGGTAACCCTGATGCCACGCTCTGCGGCTTTTTTACAAACTTCATCAAATGCCTCATGTACCGAAGTAATGCTGATGTTGGTTAAGTTCATCGATATTTGAGCTACCCCATATTCTTCGATAAACCAGCCAATGGCTTTTACAGATTTAAGCGTGCCCGGGATCATTACTGCTTTGCCATTTTCATCTTTCACAATTTTACCGGTGATGGGATCCCCTTCCCTCTTGGTCCGACCTCTTTCACGCACATCAAAGGCGATGGCATTGGCACGTCGGGTAGAAGTCGTGTTCAGGTTTACATTGTATGCCACCAAAAAATCCCTGGCGCCAACGGCAGTTACACCGGCACGAACATTCAGGCTTGTCGGACCAAAATCAGGTTTCCATTCCGGATTAAGCAATTTTTTGGCCATTCCCTCATATTCGCCTGAACGGCAATTGGCCAGGTTGCGTCTTTCGGTTTTAAAAGCCGCATTTTCATAACAATAAACGGATATATTTAATTCTTCACCGATTCTTTTTGCCAACTTACGGGCCAGCTCTGCAGTTTCAGACATGCTGATCCCTGCAATGGGAATGAGCGGGCAAACATCGGTTGCTCCCATCCGGGGATGCTCACCTTTATGTTTGCTCATATCAATTACTTCGGCAGCCTTCTTTACTGCCACAAAAGCTGCTTCCAAAACTTCATCGGGTGTTCCGACAAAAGTAACTACAGTCCTGTTAGTGGCAGCTCCAGGGTCAACATCCAATAATTTAACACCCTCCACTTTTTCAATTTCATCCGTTATCTGTTTAATAATACCCATATTGCGCCCTTCGCTGAAATTGGGAACACATTCGATCAGTTTTTTCATGGTTAAATTTATTTTAAATCCCGATTTTTAATTTACGTAATACTCGATTCACTGCTCAGTGTATTTTATATGACCAACATACTTACTGAAACTATATGACCATTTGATTTTTAAAAACAATTAACAAAAATAGGAAAGGCTGCTGAAACACCTAGAAGTTTATGATGAAAATATTCCAATTAATCATCATTTTTCGAATTTTCCATCAAATTCACTGTATCGTTTCCAAACTTGGTTAGATCATTCAATTTTAATAAGACGAACTCCTCGTTTTTATAGTTAAGATAAATAGTCTGAAATTGAATTAATTTCAAACCCTCACTCTCAGCCTGCATCGTTTGCAAAACAATGGTATCTGATTTTTGAGTTTTCTTGCTAGTAATTGTCTTCTTTACGGCATTTTTAAGCTTACAACTTGAGCAATTAATTTTCAAATCCTGACGGGAAACACTTTGATAAATATCTTTACAACCCAACGCATGACCCAGGATTTCATCAAAATTAACTTCTTCTTTAAAGTGAAAGAGTTCATGGAAAAGAAGGTTGCTAAATTTAATTTTCATATCAGGATCGAGCAATACCAAAGCATCCGGATAATGATTAAATAGAACAAAGAAAAATTCCGAATGTTTAAGCGTCGTATCTTCTTTCATTTTAATTGTTTTTTTTAGGGCCATATTTCAATAATTTTTGCAACAATTCCTGCTGTACAATCGGTTTTGTTGCAAAATCATTCATCCCGCACCCAAGAACTTTGTTTTTACTTTCCTCAAATGCATCAGCAGTCAATGCAATAATTGGGATATTAGCATCTTTAATTTTAGTTTTTCCACTCCGTATCAACTTGCAAGCTTCCAATCCACCCATTACTGGCATCTGTAAATCCATTAACACCAAATCGACTGGTTTATTTTCCAATAAAAAGATGGCTTCTTCACCATTATTTGCAATGTCCACAACAATTCCCCAATGCCTTAGATGTGATGCAACTACAAACTGGTTAATGGTATTGTCTTCGGCCACCAACACCTTTAGTCCTTTCAGAACTGAGATATTAACTTCTGCTGACGACTCCTTGCTTTTTTCGGGTCGGGCCCGAGTAATTTTAAGCGGTAAAATAAATTCAAAAACCGTTCCTTGATTCTCTTCACTTTCAACTTTTATACTTCCTTGTTGCAGCTCAATCAATCGTTTTGTGATAGCCAGGCCAAGACCGGTGCCCCCAAATTTCCTGGTGATAGAAGTATTGGATTGGGTGAAACTATCAAACACGCTATTAATTTTATCCGGAGGGATACCGATCCCGCTGTCCGAAACTTTTACCTTAAGGTTCCCTGTATTTTTACCAGTCTTATCAAAATCAGTTTCAATGCTCACAAAACCCTTATCCGTAAATTTAATGGCATTCCCCAACAGGTTCATCAATATTTGATACAGCTTAACTCGATCTCCGATTAAAATTTCAGGGACTGAATCCGATACTACAAGATTTAATTGTAATTTTTTTTCTTGAATCTTTGGATTTAAGACACCCTTTAAATTTTCGAGAAGATTTTTTACGCTAAATTCTATGTTTTCGATGGTAATTTTACCAGCCTCAATTTTTGAAAAGTCCAGAATATCATTGATAATTCCCAATAAATTATCAGCCGAATACTTAACCGTTTGCAACATTTCACGAATATGGCTTTCGCCGGTTTCCCTCAACATTAATTCTGATATTCCAATAATACCATTTAATGGGGTGCGTATTTCATGACTCATATTCGACAAAAACAATGACTTTGACTTTGTTGAATTTTCAGCTGCTTCCAGCGCAATATTCAATTCTTTTGTCCGCTTCTGAATTCTTTTTTCCAAAGATTCGTTCAGCTTTTTCAGCTCCTGATTGGCGAGGTATATTTCAAGTGATTTTTGTTCAATGATAGCTTCAGCCTGTTTTCGGGCTTTACGTTCGCGATCCAACGATCTTTTTATGGCCTCAAGTTCACTCAAAATATGCTATTTTTTTACCAACAAAAACTTAACGATTCTTCCTTCGTCCGATATTTCTTCAAGCTTCACTTCAATTCGCTCATTAAAATGCTTGATCGCACCATCGATTAAACCCACCGCTAAATCACTTAACTTCCGGTTTGAATTGTAAATCAAGGTCATTTGGGTTTTGTCCTTATTCAGCCTGGTGCTGATCGTTGGCAGTTGTGCATCCGGGTATAGTTTTAAAACCTCCACGTGGATGTAATCATGAATCCCTGAAAGGAAATCAAATGTGCTTTTTTTATCCTCGAAAAAATGAGGATAAATATTATAAAACCTTGCAAACAAATAGGTGCCGAAAAACTTTAGCAAATCTGGAATTTGAGTTTTAGACTCTTTGCTCAAAAGTTTAAGCAGAACGATCATTTCTTCAAAATCGTAGGTGCCAACGGCAGTGTACACACCTTCTGATTTTAATTCAGGTTGATTTAGCAACTTATCGGCCATAACATAGCCAAATTTGTCCTCAACCATTTCAATAAACTCAGTAAATATAATTCCTTTCATCAAAAAATATTTTCACATAAATATAATGAATTATTTTATTTCCCCATTGATAATGATCGTTTCCACCTTATTGCTCCCATAATAATATGGCATAAATTCAATGGAAGGTATCTGATTCGTTATAAATACATTTGCTTTTTTCCCAATGGCAATGCTTACCAGCTCATTTTCAACACCCATGGCGTAAGCCGAATTAATGGTAGTGGCATTGATGGCCTCCGCGGGCAGCATTTTATATAAGATACTTGCCATGGACAGGATCAGCTGCATATTTCCGGATGGAGATGATCCCGGGTTAAAATCACTGGCCAGGGCGATGGGCAATCCCGCATCCATCATTTTGCGGGCGGGTGCATAAATCATCCCCAGAAAAAATGCTGCACCCGGTAAAATGGTGGGCATGGTTTGGGTGTTCAGCAATGCCTTAATTTCTTCATCCCCGGTATACTCAAGGTGATCGACAGACAATGCATTGTATTTTACCCCCAATTGAATTCCCCCCGAATAATCCAGTTCATTTGCATGTATTTTGGGCCTGAGCCCGTATTTCATCCCTGCATTTAATATCCGGTCCGTACTTTCCAGTGTAAAGAAACCTCGATCACAAAACACATCAATATAATCGGCCAGGTCTTCTGCAACAAGCTGTGGTATCATTTCATTAATGATCAGGTCAACATATTCGGATTGATTTCCCTTATATTTATCAGGAACGGCATGTGCGCCTAAAAAACTTGATTTGATGGTTAAAGGATGATTCTGTTTTAAACGTTTGATTACGCGCAACATTTTAAGTTCACTTTCTGTGCTTAATCCATACCCGCTTTTAATTTCAACGGCCCCGGTTCCTAAATGCATAATTTCATCTAAGCGCAACATGGCTGATTCGTAAAGCTCATCTTCGCCAACCTCCTGCATTTTTTTGGCTGAATTCAGAATTCCCCCACCTCTTTTGGCAATTTCCTCGTAGGATAAACCCCTGATTTTATCAATATATTCGATTTCACGGCTGGCCGGATAAACCAGGTGGGTATGTGAGTCACAAAAAGCCGGGAAAACCATTCGGCCATGTGCATCAATTTCGGTAAGTTCTTTTACATTAATGTATTTGTTCATGCTTAGCTCAGACATAAGCCCAAAGTCAGCAATCGATCCATCTTTGATAAAAAGCCAGGCATCTTTAATGGTATTGATGCCGGCCATCTTTTTACCGGCTACAAATTGCACAGGCTGCGCTTCAACCTGCACCAGTTCTTTAATATTTTTTATAAGGATGGCCATCGTTTATTTTTTTACAAAATTATCAAAAAGCATGAGAACCCAC
>CAYNTB010000082.1:5313-6154 GCA_964399905.1 uncultured Bacteroidales bacterium
GCTCAAAGCGTGGACCAATTTCATAATTTAGCGGGGGTTCCATCCCAGCCAGGTATCGTACAAAATAATCCCATCTTTTTCGGGTAAAAAACTTATGATCGTACATACTGTGATTTTTATTGGGAATGATCAACATATCAAAATCACGGTTTGCTTCCATCAGGGCATTGGCCATTCGAATGGTTTCGATGGGGTTCACGTTATTGTCCATATCACCATGTATCAAAAGCAGCTTGCCTTTTAGATTTGCGGCTTTGGCCATATTTGCCTGTTCGGCATATTCTGGTCCTTCGGGGAAGCCCATGTACAATTCGGGCCACCAGGCTTTTGCCAGCCGGTGGTCATGATTACCCGCAGAAGCAACCCCAACTTTATAAAAATCGGGCTTGATCAGCAGGGCCCGGCAGGCATCATAACCTCCGGCGGAATGGCCAAAAATCCCGACCCGGTCAATGTCCATAAATTTATATTTTTGGGAAAGTTCACGTATGGCTTTTTCATGATCATCGGCACCAATATCTCCCAGGTTTTTATAAGAGAAATCATGAAACTTTTTTGAACGCTGGGCCGTTCCCAAACCATCGACTGTAACGACGATAAATCCAATTTCGGCAAAAGATTGATCCCAACTTCGATAAGCCGACGTAAAATTTATGGGCATACGGACTGCCTGAGGGCCTGAATAGGTTCCATCGATAATCCCGTACGACTTTGATGCATCAAAATTTGAAGGCCTTCTGATAACACCCCAAATATCCGTTAGCTGATCCCTGGCTTTTACCGTATAAACTTCAGGGAAGGTCCAGCCCGTAGCCAGTAAGTCTTTAACATCTGCTTTTTC
>CAYNTB010000082.1:6164-6647 GCA_964399905.1 uncultured Bacteroidales bacterium
GATAGGACAATCCAATACGTGGACTAACTTGATATTTAGCATCTGCTTTTTCTAGCTCAATTCTGATTTCCCCATTTACGGCAGATCTTATCACTGAAGTTGTAGGCAAGTCAACCCTCGAGAAATTGTCGACAAAGACCTCCCCTTTCTTACTGAAACTTATTTCATGATGGGCATCCTCAGGTGTCAGCAGTTTCAAATTCGAGCCATCAAAATTTACAACATACAAATGATCCAGATACGGATTACGACCTTCTTCTTTCCCGCCAGCGGTAAAATATATTTTGCGATTATCTTCATCAATAAATTGTATGGACTTAAAAACATATTCGCCTTTGGTAATTTGATTTTTAAGTTCTCCATTTTGCCAGTCGTATAAATATAAATGGTTCCATCCATCCCTTTCAGAAGTCATTAAAAGTTCCTTACTCTTTTCCAGCACCTTGTAGTTTGCCAAATCTGGTTCGAACGAATGAATTTGGG
>CAYNTB010000082.1:6657-8258 GCA_964399905.1 uncultured Bacteroidales bacterium
GTATCCATCTGATCGCTGGCCACCACCCTCGATTTTCCTGTTCTACCATCAATTTCCAACACATCAATCTGCTTAAAAGCCCGATGCCTTTTATCCACTGATAAAACATCATTGTTTAACCATTCCATGCTTCCCCAGTAAAGGAATGAGGGATAAGGTTCTATATCAATTTTGGTTTGTTTTCGGCTATTAATATCAAACAAAACAAATTCAACCATGGCCAGATTTGTATCGCCCGGCAACGGACGTTCATACGACCATACTTTGGCCCGGTTGCCTTCCTCGGGTATGCTCTGCCACAGATACAAATGTTTGGCCTTTCGGTAATCGACCCTTATGGTAGCAATCTTCTTTGAATCGGGCGACCATTCGATGTTTAATTCAGAATTTACTTTTTCGGGATGCTCCAGATCGAAAAGGTTATACCATGAGTATGAATTCGCATATTCATATTTATCCATCCCATCACGCGTCAACTGCACTTCTTTTTTTGAAGTCAAATCCTGAATAAAAAGATTGTGATCCTTTACATAAGCAGTGAATTTCCCATCCGGTGATTTTATTCCGTCCACCTTCTCTTCATCTTTCAATGGTATGACTTGTGAGAATAGCCGATTAAAAGCATATTTTTTCCCATCTATTTCAAACTCGACAATATTATCCTTGATATCGATTTGGTTAAAAGGCAGTTTATAGGCCTTGACAACCGTATCCAATATCAATGACAATTCCAGGGCCAATAATTCTTGATCGAAGACTGCTTCCTTCGTTTTTCCGGCGGTATTTACTAAAATAAATTCTTTCCCTTTTCGGGTATTGATCTGATACCAAAAAGAATCCGTCCCCTCTATCCAGTTGGCACGTACATGATTATTAAAAACCAATTTATCGGCATTATCGGGCAAAAATTGTTCGGCCCGGATATATGCTTCCTCATCCAGTTGCTTTATTCCAGAACCGCATGATGCAAAAAAAATTACAACAACAATAATTAAAATTGATTTTAAGTTTTTCATGGCAATAGATATTTTAAGGCTAATTTAAGGAAAATGTGCTTTATCATAAAAAGCAAAATAAAAATTTGAAAGCGGGCTGTCACCCCTCTTTATTTTAAAATTCCGTAAGGTGTAAGGCTTGGTTCTTATATAATTCGCTGCTGTAAAATCCGTCTTCTTCGGGCATATACTTATATTCCGGATTTTCGCCATATTTCTTTTCTACCTCCTTACGGCCCAGATATTTGTGCCATGCAACTTCTTCGGGGCTGAACGGTTCGCGCCCACCCTTCATTGCCTGCACAAACCTTCGCTGTTTTTCGGTAAAAATTTCCAGATCCCCCTTGCAAATGGCCTGAAACCAATGGCCATATCTTTCCAAAATTTTGATTTCCTCAATGGAAAAAATATGGGTATCGCAATCAATATTAAAACGGCCCTTTTGTTTCAGGTAATTTTTATGCAGTCCCTCTTTGATGCTCATTCCAAGATGTTAATCTATCAAATGTTGTCTTCAATAAATTATTGTCTGTGTCTGTTGATGTTGCGCAAAAAGTTAAAGTGTTGAAAATATTATCTGCACATCCAGCAGTTCCTGTTTGTAAT
>CAYNTB010000083.1:0-4879 GCA_964399905.1 uncultured Bacteroidales bacterium
AATTAACTCTCAATGCTGGATAAAAACTTGGGAGGAAATATTTTTGTAAAATAAGCTTCGTTACTATTTTGTTTTTACAAAAAAATGAATCAGCTCATGCCTTGTACTTACATCAAGCTTTTCATAAATATGGGAAATGTGATTCTTTACCGTATGATATGACAAGAAGAGATGTTCCTTAATCTCATTGGTACTTTTACCATCAATTAATAACTCAATTACCTCAGTTTCTCGTTTTGATATTTTGTATTTAGTGCAGATGGTCTCTAACTTATCGTCTTCTTTAACCAAAATCGAAATCCTTTGAGCATAATTCATAAAAACAAATTTGGTCCATAAAAACGGGATTATAATCGGCATCGAATTAATCGCAACAACAATGATCCCCCTAAAAGTTTCAGCTACGTTTAAATGCCGAAATAAATAGACCATCAAAATTGTTATGCCATCAGCCATGATAAACGACAGCACAAAAGCTTTACTAATCCTAATTCTTTCATATTCCAATTTTGTTTTTGTTAATATAAAATAGAAAATGATTAAAGTTCCAAATTCAAAGTAATAGACCAGATTGCTTATCAGGCTGAAATTATACCTAATAATATTTATCCATGAAAACAATCCCTGTACTGCCGGGAAAAAGGTTCTAAAAACATTCCCAATAATCAGGAAACCGGCAAAAACCATAACCCATTTGTTATATTTTCTTGTAAATGGCTTATCACGGAAACTGACTAAAATATTAAGCATTAAGTAAAACAAAAATATCATCCCCATACAAAAAGCAAATACCATACAATCCAAATAACCTGCAAAGCCATTCAAATTGAGATATTCTTTTGAATAGATAATCACCAACTGCAAACTATTTAAAAAAACATATAATATGATATATGAAAGAATGGCTTTAATAAAATCATACGGATACGACTTATAGGTTTGCTTTAGATAAAATATTAACCAGACACCTGCTAACAGCAAACCAAGTAAAGAGATCAATTTTAGATGCTCAATCATAATTTATCAATATTTGGGCATTAGAAAAATTCACAACATGATGACAATTTCAGTTACCGATGTTATAGAACATTTTTATTACAGATCATTATCTAAATATTTACCCTATCCGTATTTGTAATAGTTCATTTGAAATCTAATAGTTCTTTATGATACGGCCATATTTACATCTTGTTTTTGATTCTCTACCGGGGTCTTTTTATTTGAGGACATAGGGTAAAAATATACTTACATTATCATAATAAATCATTTGAGCCTCATTGCCTCATTAAACAATTGCATTTTTATGATTAAACTTTTTAACACTTATTTTCAAACTCAACAAATATTTCTTTGTTTATTATTCATGCTTCCTTTATTACATGCACATGCGAATAAAGAAAGCGATTCTCTTCAGGGCAATAATTATGCATTGTATTCGCAAAATTCAAAAGGATTGTCTTTTGAACTCAGTTGCCAGGAATTTGAAAGTTGCAGAACCAATGCCATCAAAGTGCTGGATATTGAAGGCGATGGTGATTTAGATATGATCTGGGCAAACATGGCTTTTTACAACAGCCAGATTATGATAAATGATGGTACAGGAAATTTTACCGCATCTGAACAAGTACTCACTCAACAAGGGCACGGAATTGATTTGGGCGATCTTGATCAGGACGGAGACATTGATATAGTGATTCCTGCTGCCGGCTGGACTTTTAGAGACACTTTATATTCGAAACCGACTAAATTATACTTTAATGATGGAACCGGTGTGTTCAATAAAAAGGCTGCCAGCCTCCCCGATTCACTTTTGAGTGGAAACGCCGTTCATATAGTTGATATCGACGGGGATCAGGATCTTGACATACACATCATTTATTATCAAAATACAGATAAAATTTACCTGAATAATGGGGAGGGCATATTTGATAAAGTCATTGATTCTTTTCCTGAAAATTGCACTTTTGGTGATTTCGACCAAAATGGCATGGATGATCTTTTTATTTGGGAATCTGGAAAGGGATATGATATTAGGCTTAATGATGGGCAAGGGCATTTTATAAGTCATCAACAAATACCTGACACTTGTATTGAACGAATATTTACCTTTTCGGGCGATATTGAACCAGATGGAGATATTGATATCATTATTACCAGTGGAAACAGAAATAAACCCTACGCCACTACTATTATGCTTAATGACGGATTTGGGAATTTTATTAAAAGTGAACAAAATCTTGATTCGGTGAGCATTGGCAGGGCTGCACTCGGAGATTTAAATATGGATGGCCTGCCTGAAATCATTGTTACAAATGTTGGGAATCCCACGCAAATATGGATGAATGAAGGAAATGGAAGCTTCTATAACTCCAATCTTTTTTTACAGGCTAATGGGGCAATACAACCTCCGGTTGTTGCCGACCTTGATTCGGATGGTGATAATGACCTCATCATTCCCAATTTTTTTGGCGGACCAAATGAAATATGGATCAACAAAATAAAATAATCATGCAAACAAAAACATTTAAAACCATTCTTGTCATCTTTGTGATGACTTTTTCAATTACTGGCTCTTCGCAGGATATTTTCACAGCCATCGTCCAAGGGGATTTTAACACTGCAAAACATCTTATTGAATCCGATTCAGCCAATGCCATCACTAAAAATCCGAGAGGGTTTTCTCCCATACATTTTGCGGCCAATTTTAATCAACTTGAGATTGCAAAATTATTGGTAGAATACGGGGCGAATCCATTTGAAGTCGGAACTTTTGGTCGTCAACCCATTCATTGGGCCGCTGCTACCGGAAGCTATGAGCTTATGCTATGGTTGCATAAATTAGGTGCAGATTTGAATGCAAAAGATGCCAATAACCAGACACCAGTTTACCTGGCAGCCGTTAGGGGACACAAAAAAAATGTCGAATATTTATTATCTCAGAATGTCGATATCCAGACTGAAGGGGATGGTGCTTTTGAATTATTCTATTTTTCAGCCACTTTAAACCTTCAGGGCATTATCGAGAAATTTATCCAATCCGATTTTGATTTTAAGGAGACGACTGATGATGGTTCCAATTTACTCATGGCTGCTGCACTTGGAGGAAATATCGAATTGGTTAAAAAATGTGCTGAACGTGGATTGGACCTCAATCTGCTTAATGATTTTGGCGAATGTGCGCTCCACATTGCAATTCAAAAGAATAATGAGGACATGGTGAAAACATTGCTTGAGCTGGGTGCTGATGTAAATATCGAAAATTTTAATGGGCAGAATGCATTAGGAATTGCCCGGAAAAATGAAGCTAGTGACTTGGTAAATTATTTAATTTCAAAGGGAGCCAAAACCCCAAATCCAATAGTTTTGGATAAGAAATATCCTGGTTTTAAAATGCCTGGATTAACACCTGAACTTTTGGCCCCGGGCCTTATTTCTACACCTGATTTCGAGGAGCGGGATGTGATGTTCTCGCCCGATTTTAAAGAATTCTATTTTACAAAATATTCCCGGACCACCGCCATGCCAATGACTGTTCAACTTATGACCAGAACCAATGGTGAATGGTCAGCACCTGCAGCTGCAAAATCGTTTGGGAAATTTAATGCCGCTGAATGTTTTATCACTCATGACAATAAAAATATTTATTTTATATCACAACGTCCACCTGACGGAGGAGATGCCCCCACTCCCTGGGAAATCTGGATAGCGGACCGGATAGATAATGAATGGGCTAATTTTCGTTTGTTCGACACAACCCAACTCAAAGGCTGCTTTTATCCCAGCCTCACAAAAACCGGAGAAATGTTGTATACCGGGCTCGGGAATGATCTTTATTTAGCAAAATTAATGAACGGAAAGGTGGTGGATCCAATAAAATTAGGCCCTGAAATCAATACTGAAGCCGGGGAATACAATGCCATGATTTCACCCAACTGCGACTATATTTTGTTGACCTCCCATGGATGTGAGGATCAGTATGGAAATGGGGATCTGTATATTAGTGTTAGAAAATATGATAATTCCTGGACCCAAGCGATAAATATGGGGCCTGAAATAAATACTGAAGCCACTGAATATTGCCCCAATGTTTCACCTGATGAGAAATATTTTTTCTTCACTAGCAACAAAAAAGGAACCGAAGATATTTATTGGGTCGATGGCGCAATTATTGATCAACTCAGATCCACTTCATTAAGAAGCGAATAAGTTGCATTTTGGAACAATAATTGCATAAATTTGGAAAATCTCTAGAAGAATCAAATATTAACGAAAACCAAAATCTCATGAAAAAATTAATTGGACTAATGCTTTTTTTCCTGATACCCATGTTTATGGTTGCCCAACAAAAACAAACCGATTGCAAAGTTTTAGTTGAAGACTTACAAGGTGTTTACAGGGGGGAATGCAAAAAAGGACTTGCCCATGGACAAGGTTCTGCCCAGGGAAAACATATTTACGAAGGAGAATTTAAAAAAGGCTATCCGGATGGAGAAGGTAAATATATTTGGGCCGGTGATGATTATTATGAAGGCCAGTTTAAAAAAGGAAAAAGAAATGGCTATGGCAAACACTTTATGATGGTTGACGGGAAAAGCAGTTTTATTGAAGGATATTGGGTAAATGATGCCTATGTAGGCAAATCAAAGAATGAGAAGAAATACAATACCATCAGCAAATCAGGGATTGAGCGGGTAAATTATATTTTTAAAGGATTGGATGCCGGCAAAAACGAAATTATCATCCGCATTAAAAGGGCGGGGAATGATTTTATTGGAGATGTAGAGCAATTAAATATTTCTGGCGACAGTGGTGACATGGTTGATATACCAGGCCGTTTTGGTTACGAAAATGTGAACTTTCCTTTCAAGGCAACACTTTC
>CAYNTB010000083.1:4889-7430 GCA_964399905.1 uncultured Bacteroidales bacterium
GGAAGTAATAATCCTTTTGATTATTTTTATCTGGTTAAATACACTATTGATCGCAGTAATTCTGAACAGATGGAACTCATGCGAAGGGTTACAACTATACAGTCTGCATTATACTATATGGATAATATTCCCGGGATGGTCAGAGTAAAAAAAATCAGTGCAGCCCCTGGGAAAATGACCGTATCAGGTGCCGGTATGAATATTCAATGTAAACTCAATTTTGAAATTTTGCTTGAAGGTAGCTGGGAGGTGGTTATTTTCATCTAAAAATAATCAATGAAAACATAGAAACCAGATCATTCGGAATGATCTGGTTTTTTTTGATCAAATAAGTGGGCAATAATAACGCTATCCAAAATGAAATTGGTTTAGCATAGGGTAATATCCAAGTTGTCAATCATTATAATAATCAAGACATTATGATCTAAAACAGCGTGTGTATTTTTTATTAAAAATTTGACAGATGAAAACATTTATATTAATAATTGGCATTGTAAGCTTTTCTATTCTTTTAAATGCGCAGGTAAAAACTGACACAACTTCGGTACTTGTAGCCAAACTAAAAGGTGAATACAGGGGCGCCAAGCTTAATGGCCTTGCAAACGGACAAGGTTCTGCAATGGGACAAAATATTTATATCGGAAATTTTAAAAACGGTTATCCGGATGGAGAAGGAAAATATATCTGGAGCGGAGATGATTATTATGTCGGCCATTTTAAAAAAGGAAAAAGAAATGGTTTCGGCACACATTATTTAATGATTGATGGCAAAAGCAGCTATATAGAAGGCCAATGGAAAAAAGACCTGTATGTTGGAAAATTTGAAACCGACAAAGGTTATACCATTACCCGCAAATTTGGTGGCATCGACAGAATCAGTTATATATACAAAGGCACATCCGGAACCAACGAAATTTCAATCAAGTTAATGCGGAGCGGTGCATCTAAAAAACCACTGAACCGGTCATTTTATGCAAACAGTGGAGATGTTTTCGAAATTGAAAACCCCTATAAATACGGAATTTCAAATATGGAATTTCCTTTTGTTGGCCAATTGCTTTTTTACGTAGAAAGTAAGATCGGTGCTTCACTCGTTAAATGCGAGCTTGACTTTGAATTAACTAAAGAAGGAAGCTGGGAAATTATCATTTATGTATGATAAAATTTATTGATATCTTTACAAGGCATCAAAATTTTCAATATGAAATTTACCAAACTTTTAATCATTTTTATAGGTATTCCAATTATAATATTTAGCCAGGAAAAAAGCAATTGCATCGTTAAAGTACCTGAATTGCAAGGAGAATACCGGGGTGAATGCAAAAAAGGCTTCGCCGACGGTAAAGGTTCTGCACAAGGACTTCATATTTATGAAGGTGAATTTAAAAAAGGATATCCTCATGGTGAAGGAAAATATATCTGGGCCGGAGATGATTATTATGTGGGCAGTTTTAATAAGGGCAAAAGAAGTGGATTTGGGAAACATTACCTGATGATCGATGGTAAAAGCAGTTTTATTGAAGGTTATTGGAAAAATGATGCTTATCTAGGCAAAGAAAAAAAAGTTCAAAGTTATTCAACCGTACGAAAAACCGGCATCGATCGTGTATCCTATATTTATAAAGGCGCCGGCGACGGCACCAATGAAATTATGTTTCGGTTTAAACGTGCCGGGGCAGGTTCTCGTTCACAGGTTTACAGCCCATCGATTAACGCTACGAGTGGAGAATTGATAGATCGGGGTGAACGTTATGGGTTTGAGAACGTAAATTTTCCATTTAGTGCCAGCATGAGTTTTAATGTGCCAAATAAAGCCAATACCATGCTTATCCTCTCAACACTTAGTTTTGAAATTATGAAAGAAGGCAGTTGGGATGTGATTATCTATTTTTGAAAACACATTGTAACTTTTGTTCCTTCTCCCTCTATTGAATTTACTTCAATTATTCCATGATGCATTTTCATTATTTGCCTGGATAAACTCAGCCCAATTCCGGATCCATTCCTTTTGGTTGTAAAGAAAGGAACAAATATATTTTCAAGCGTTTCCATATTCATACCACAACCATTATCTATAATATGTATGAAAGTTTGTCCTCTATTGTTTGTTTCAAGACGCAGATTAATTTTTGGATCATCTATTTTTTCAACAGCTTCAATGGAATTTCGCAATAAATTGATCAACACTTGCTCTATCAGTTTAGCATCAAGATTTAAATAAATGGGAGCAATCTTTTTCGTCCAATTAACTTTAATCCTTTTTTCTTCAAGTTCTGGTTGATGCAAATCAATTACGCGACTAATCAGATCGCAGATATCCACATTTTTAATCTGGGGGTGGGCTATGTTTGTATAACTTTTGGTTACGCGAACAAAATCAACCATTCCTTTGCTACGTTTCTCTATGGTTTTTAAACTTGCTTTCAAATCGTCCTCTTCCTCGAGCGTAAGGTCATGTAATTTCTTAACCTCTCCGGATTCATTAACCAACATTTGATTTATAACACTTGCAAGCGTTGATATCGGAATAGCAGTATTCAT
>CAYNTB010000083.1:7440-8127 GCA_964399905.1 uncultured Bacteroidales bacterium
ATCCTGGAAACCGTCTCTTTTAATTAAAAATCCTTCTTGCTGCACGTAGCTATCTTCATCTAGAATAGTCCGAAGCGATTCCACCAAACTTGAGATTGGCGTGATCGAATTCATGATTTCATGTGTAAGCACCCTTACTAATTTCTTCCACGAATCAATTTCCTGCTCTTCCAATTCAAATTTCACATCCTGTAACGACACCAATTTATATGGAACATCTTTCAATTTAAAACATGTTGCATGAATAGAAACATTATAAATAATACCAGCCCTGTTAAATTTGTATAATTTCTTCTGCCCACCTTTAATTTTATCAATAATAAATGCGAGCGATTTGTCAAATCGCTCAACAACGTCAAGATTTATAATGTACTGTCGCCCAAAAAATTGCTTAGCGGCATCGTTGATAATCACTATGTTTTTATCCTTATCGAAACATAGGAGCGCAGTATTAACATGTTCAACAATCATTTTTAAGAAAACATGATTTATTTCTTTTTCACTTCTCAATTTATTAAATACAGCAATGATTATCGAAAAAGCTTTATCCAAACCATCTTTTTGATTATCAGAAAATTTGCTTGAGAAATCATCATGGCTTATTGCCATTAAAAAATTGGTCAATTTTATTTTCCAGTTTTCAACATATCTGATCAATAGAATTACAACAAGAATAATAAGAGCTCC
>CAYNTB010000084.1:0-7971 GCA_964399905.1 uncultured Bacteroidales bacterium
ATTCGAAAAAGCATTGTCGGGAAATGTTTCCGGTGTTACGGTTGCAGAAACAAGCGGACAGCCCGGATCAGGTTCCGAAATCCGGATTCGTGGGATGGGCTCATTTTCAGCTTCAAACTCCCCGCTTTATGTAATCGATGGGGTGGTTATGGTGACCGGTGCCTTGACCGAAGGCGGAAACCTTTTATCTTCAATATCATCAGGAGATATTGAGAGCGTTACGGTATTAAAAGATGCTGCCGCAGCTTCGCTATATGGATCAAGAGCCGCCAACGGCGTTATCCTTATTAATACCAAACAAGGGCGTAAAGGAGTTACCAAATACACCATTTCTTCAACACTGGGTGTTTCCGATTTTGCGGTTGAAAACTATAAAGCAGCCAGCGGCGATGACTTTGTAATGTTAATGAGAGAAGCCTTGGTAAATTATTACGGCGAAGGACATCCTACTGTTCAAGCGACCATGGACAAATTTCAATGGTACGAACCAGCAGGCGGATATACCGATTGGTATGATCTTTTATTCAGAAAAGGGGTTTCACAAAACACCGAAATCTCTGCAACTGGCGGCAATGATAAAACACAGTTCTATATGTCGTTGAGTATGCTTGACCAACAGGGTCTTGCATTGAATTCTGACTTTTTAAGATATTCGGGCCGACTGAACCTGACCCATGAACTCAGTAAAAAACTTAAAATGGGCGTTAATATTATGACGGCCCATACCGATCAGGATGTTGCCAATAACGGTACAGCCTACAACAGCCCGTTTTACAATGTGAACCGAAACTGCTGGCCCACAGAAACACCTTATGATGAAAACGGGGAATATAAACGCGGACTTTTAAATGCCGATTATTACAACCTGCTTCGCGAATATGAATTAATGGAAGTAAACGCCAAAGTATTCAGAAGCATGACATCGGGATATATTGAGTATCAACCTTTAGACTTTTTAACATTCCGATCAACAAACAGCTACGATTGGGTAAACAGTGATTATTATAATTACTATTCGCCTGAATCAAGGTCGGGCGAAGATGTTGGCGGAGAAGTTTACAACCAGAACCAACAAAGGCTAAGGCTTTCTACTTCAAATTTGGTAACATTCGATAAAACCTATAATGAATTACACCACCTGAATGTGATCGGTGCCTTTGAGGCCGAAAAATATAAAACAAGCTATTTCTCAGCAACCGGCGAAGGCCTTCCAAATGAAAGTTTAGGCGTATTATCTGTTACAGCGGTTCCTGTTGGAGCATCCGGTTATAAAAACGGTAGTGCGATGATTTCTTATTTATCAAGGGCCAATTACGATTTCGACAATAAATATTATTTCTCAGCCAGTTTTCGTCGTGACGGAAGCTCACGACTGGGTATTAACGAGCGTTGGGGTAATTTCTGGTCGGTTTCAGGTGCCTGGAGGTTAACCCGAGAAAAATTTATGGAGAACCTTAATTTTCTGGATGACCTTAAATTAAGAGCTTCTTATGGTACCAGCGGAACATTGCCCAGCGGATATTACGACCATCTGGCATTGTACAGTTACACTGGCGCATATGATGAAAAAGGTGCCGCCGTTGAAGACCAGATTTCAAGCCCGAATTTAACATGGGAAAAAAACAAAAACTTTAATATTGGGATTGAATTTGGCGTTCTTAAAAACATCAGGGGTAGTATCGAATATTTCCAACGCCATACTTCCGACTTATTGATGAATTTGCCATTGGCACCTACCATTGGCGCAGGGAGTACGATGGTCAACATCGGAGAGATGGAAAACAAAGGTCTTGAAATTGAGCTCCGCACCGACAATATCATTCGCAAGGATTTTAGCTGGTCTACCACCTTTTTGTATACCTCTGTAAAAAATAAAATTCTCAAACTCAATAATCATGAGGACATCATCGATAGTCGATATATTCATCGTGAAGGATACTCTTATTATACATTTTATGTGCCTATCTGGGCAGGTGTTGATCCGGCAGATGGCTCACCGATGTGGTATGTTGTGGATGAAAATGAAAATATTACTGATGAAATTACACATGATGGTTTAGAAGCCAAAGAAGCCATTGCTGGCTCTGCAGATCCGGATTTCTATGGAAGTATTGTAAATAATCTTACTTACAAAGGATTTAACTTATCATTCATTTTTAATTTTTCAGTGGGAGGTAAAGTATGGTATGCTTCAGGGTATAAATCATGGAATGATGGACGCAGTCCAAAATATGTAGTTCCGGAAGGACAAGTTGACAGATGGCAAAAACCAGGTGATATTGTGGCTCATCCAAAACGTATCTGGAACGGAAACAATAATTCGGATGTATATTCAACACGATTCCTGCTTGACAACAACTATCTGCGTTTGAAAGACATTACCCTTTCATATAACATTCCTTCTCATTTACTTGAAAAACTGTTTATCTCAAACGCCAATGTTTATATTCAGGGCAGAAACCTGTTAACATTTGCACAACAAGACATTGTGGATCCTGAACACGGAGGAGCAAGTGGAGATGCATATTTTGAAATTCCACCCGTAAAAACAATCACCTTTGGTGTTAAACTAGGATTTTAATTCATCTATTAACTCGAAAAAACATAAATATGAAAAATAATAAATATATTCTCAAGTTGTTTATGATTGGCTTACTGATCTTATCCCAATCATGCTCAAAAGATTTCCTGGTAGAGTATCCAACCGATAAACAAGCTCCGGGAGATATCCAAAAATTAGTTGATGTTGCAGTTGTAGTGAATGGAGCATACAACCTGATGCAAGGGAACGGATTTCTCGGATGCAATATTATTGGGCGCAATGATATGCGATCGGACGACCACCAGGTGCCTGACTTCGGAAGGCTTGAAGATGAATACCGTTATGATTATGATGAACAAAACAGCAGATCCGATATCTGGTCAACACCTTATGCCATTATCAGGCAGGTGAACAGTATTCTTGAAATGCTTGAAAACATCGAGCCGGAGACTGCCACAGAAGCTGCCGACAAAAACGATATGATCGGACAATCATTGGCTATCAGGGCACTTTGTCATTTCTCGCTTTGCAATTCGTATGGTTTACCTTATTCTCATAATGCCGGGAATTCTATCGGTATCCCTATTGTAACAACCGTATTATTGCCGGATGCAAAAGTTACCCGCAATACTGTTGCAGAAGTATATGCACAAATAATCAGCGATTTGACAACCGCCATTCCATTGCTCTCGGACGAGAAAAAAGGAGGAAAAATAAATTCATGGGCCGCAAAAACTTTGTTGGCAAGGGTTTATTTGTATAAAGAGGATAATACAAATGCTTATACAACTGCCGTTGATGTTATCAACAACAGTCCTTATTCGCTGATGACACGGGATCAATATGTTGACTCATGGGCCTCAGATTTTAGCTCCGAGTCTATATTCTCCAGTGTGAACAGTTCGGCTGATAATACAGGTGGCGAATCCATCAATAACCTATCCGATCCGGAAGGATACGGACAATTTATTGCTTCCCAGGATTTAATTGACCTGGTGAGATCGGATCCGGATGATGTACGCAACGGAATGCTTTATATCGACCAGCTTAGTACTATGGGAGATCCGTCAACATACGGCCGGATTTTAAAATATCCCGGAAAAGGCAATACCAAAGATGTGATTGTCGCTCATTTTGAAGGAAATGGAAGTGTAGCTTCTTCTACAACTAGCAATGTAAGTATCTTCCGGTTGTCAGAGCTTTATTTGATTGCAGCAGAAGCAGCAGTGAAAGGTGGTGGCTCAAACGCAGCTTTTTATTTGAATGCCATTGTTGAACGTGCCAATCCGGCTGCTACCGTTGCAGAAGCTGACGTCACGCTCGACCGGATTTTGACCGAAAGAAGAAAAGAACTCATGGGAGAAGGACACCGCTTTTTTGATTTGATCCGAAATAAACGCGACATCATCAGATCTTTAAGCCCAAGAGCAATGCAGGCCGGAGTGCCAACTGCACGTATGCATATACCTTACGACGATTACCAGGTTGTTTTCGCCATTCCGAAAGATGAACTTAATATCAATCCAATTCAACAGAATCCAGGATATTAAACCCAAAACTTAATTAACTATCAGATCGTTTCAGCGTTAATAAGTTTGTTTAATTTGTTTGATTAAGTGTGAAAAAAGGGCCATAATGGCCCTTTTTCATTTCTTTTACAATCTGGGTTGAATCATATTATCTGATGGTACCTACACTAAAAACACCTTCATTATAAATTAACACCTCACCGGTCATCCCATTTTTAATACTTGAATCAATGGCAATGATCTTGCCATTATAGTAAAATTTAATTCCTTCCATGGAGGTATGGCCAACAATAATGTAATGTGAATTTAGATGTTCCAGAATACTGTTTAACTTAACAACACTAAAGCCGTCATCTTCAAAATAGCCCCTGTACCAAACCGGCCCATCACTTCCCGCCAGAAAATCCAATAAAGGATCTTTGTCGATGGTTCGGCTGTCTGCATCAATGATATTTTCCAGAAATAGCCGATTGACCATTTCAGGGTTTAAATTTTGATCGACAAAATCCGGCGAAATACCGGCATGGTTGAATATCATATCATTAATTTTAACGATAACCGGCTTGGTTCTTAACCATTGGCCAATAACCATCCTTTTTGAATAAAGTTCGTTATAGCTTGTTCCTAACTTTTCTGCCGTGCTCAGGTATTTCGAATCCACATAGCGCAAATCGTTGTTCAATACCATCACCTCATGGTTCCCCAGTAAATAATGTAATTTGCCACCTGCCTGTTTTGCCTGATATTCGAGTTTGAATAACATCCATAAAATTTCTGTAACCCTTTTACCCCGATCAAAAACATCGCCATTAACGACCAGGTGCCCTTGACCAAAGCTCCAATTATTATATTCGTCAATTACATTATTGCTTCGTAAAAGGGATATAAAAATTTCATATTGCCCATGAATATCGCTGATGGCGACCAGGTTTTTAACATTGCTGAATTCCTGCACATAGTCGATTTGAAAAGGATCATTAAGAAAGGCATTGACCAGATCAAAAGAAAAACCAAAATCAGCTTCAAACGAAGCACTGTTTTCTTCGTTCATGGTTTTTTCGATCACGGTACTATTCTTCTCTATCCACTTAACTGTATGCCAATTACCATTATCAAAAACAAAAGGGCCATCGGTAATATCTTTATTTGGATAAACACCGGGTGTAAACCTGAGATCGGGTATCCGAACAGCATCCTTTTTCTGACAAGATGGAAGGATCAGGATAAGCACAAAAGTTAACAAGTATAGAAAATAATGCTTACTTCTACTTCTTATTATTTCCATCAGATAAAATATAAATTAATTGAAAACCCACATATGGCAGATCAGAACCTGCATGAAGGTGATTGCTATTTGATTTAATAATGTAAAAGGCTGTATATGCCCAGGTTTATTCTGATTTGGAATGATTCCTTACTAAAATGGAACACTCATTTTAATCGTACCCCTAAAAAAATCACCCTTATCATAAATCAGGACTTCACCATATTTGCCATTTTTAATACTTGAATCCACTCCGAATATCCGATCCCTGTACAACGAAACAATGCACTCCTGTGATGTGTGCCCTACCACTATGTTTTTAATATTAAAATACGCTAAAATTTCATCCACCTGCTCTCTTTCGAGCGATTCATCAAAATAACCGCGATACCAAATGGGCCCTTTACTACTTTTCAAGAAGTTCAGTATGGTATCCTGTTTAATTTCTTCTTTGGTTTTGCCAAGAATTTCATTTAAAAATATTTGATTGACCTGTTCCCTTTTAAAACCTTGTTCAACGAACTCAGGGGATATTCCTGCATGTACAAATAAGATATCGTTGATTTGAATCATCACCGGTTTTGTGCGCAGCCAACCTCCTATGAGTGTATTTTCATTAAATAACTGGTCGTATTCGAGATTCATCAATTTGGCAGTGTTAAGGTATTTTTCGTTCACATAACGAAAATCCTTATTGATGATCATTTCATCGTGATTTCCCAATAAATAATGAACTTTTCCTCCTGCTTCCCTTGCTTGATGTTCCAGCTTATAAACGAGCCAAAATGTTTCATTCACTTGTGGCCCCCGATCGAATATATCGCCAACAATCATTAAATGGCCATTACCAAAGTTCCAGTTATTGTCATCATCAATAATTTGATATTCTCTCAGGATTTTAACAAACAGCTTATATTGCCCGTGTATATCGCTGATTGCAATTATTCGGTCAACATCTTTAAATTCCTGATTGAAATCCATTGTTTCTTCTTTGGGAATAATCCACTCAGGCTTCAATTCAATGCCAAAATTTTCTTTTAATAAGCTGAAGTTTTTACCCGAAATTGATTGTTCAACCAACTGGTCATTTTCTATCCATTTGAGAATGGTTTCGCCATTCTCATAAAAAACATACGGACCATCGCTTATACTTTTATTGGGGTATTCACCGGCATCAAAGCCTGACAAATCCTCGCGCGGGTCGAATGCTTTTTGTTTATATTCGGTGCATGATTGCAGTAAAACAACAATGAAAACGGTAATAACTAAAACATTAATTCGTAAAATTTCTTTAATCATGATATTCAAAATTATATTTTATACAATGTGATCTTTTATACTATTCTTACACAAATAATATTTAAAGTTAGCCAGCATTTGTCGGATAGCCATGAAAAAAAATATATATTAACTCTATCCTTTAATTACAAACAACTATTTATATACCATAGCTCCAAATTTTTTGTAAATTTAGTACGATCATAAAATTTAACAGTATTACATTGTTAATCTAAACTAATAAAAAACTAAATTTCAGACTTATGCGGTATATTTATTTTTTGTTTCTTATATCCTTTTTGGGTTTGATAAATCAACAGGGCTTTGCGCAAGATACCTTAATTTACACCGGAGATGTATGGAAATATTATGATGGCGATTCCATACCGGAATATGCCTGGATAACCAACAACTTCCCCGACGATGACTGGAAGGAAGGAAAGGCCTTACTCGGGTATGGACAAGGTGACGAAGCAACAATTCTATCCTATGGATCTGATCCGGAACATAAAACGATCACAAATTATTTTCGTAAAACTTTTTATATCGACAACCCCAATGAATATTTTGTGTATTTATTAAAATTACTTCGTGATGATGGTGCAGTTGTTTATTTGAATGGCCGTGAAATTTGGCGCAGCAATATGCCCGAAGGAATTATTACCGACTCAACCCGTGCCCTAACAACTGTTTCGGGGGATGAAGAAAGCATCTTTTATGAATTCGTCATTTCTTCAAACCTTTTCGTAGAAGGTAAAAACTGTATTGCGGTTTCTTTGCATCAATCTAGACAATACACCAGTGATGGTAGTTTTGACCTGGAACTTACCAGGAACAATGATTTATTTTCTGTGAACAATTTACTCAGAAACCAGCAAGGCGTAGAACAAATTCTGAACCGAAGTTTCTCATTGCTCTCCGTTCAACTGGAGCTGGAAAATAAGAACAATGAAATCAATCACCTCAGATTAAGAAATGACAACCTTCGGAATTATGTAATTTTTGCAGGTGCGCTGTTTTTTGTGATACTGATTGTTTCTTTCTATTTAGTTATTCGAAACCTTAAAATGTCGCACGAATTTGGGAATAAATTACAGACCACTAAAAATGAGCTGCTACAAAAAAACAATGAAATCATTAATTATGCGCTCAGTGTTGTGAAGCACAAACAGTTTTTAAAGCAAATCAAAGAAGAACTGAATGTTTGCAAGGATGAAAGCAAGCTACCAAAACTCGAAAGGATTATTTCAAATATTTCTTATTACGATGACCATGAGGATGAATGGGAGCGGCTCAAGGCGCACTTCGACAATGTACATTCCGGATTTTTTGGCAGGTTAAAAGAGCAGTTTCCTTCA
>CAYNTB010000085.1:0-7569 GCA_964399905.1 uncultured Bacteroidales bacterium
TGATCTGCTCAAACAGCCAAACCTAAGTGATGAGAAAATCAATCGTTTGTTAGATCGAAGATCAGATCTTACGAAAAAACTTCTGTCAGGGAAAGCTTAACCCTATTTTTCTTGGTCAACAACTCTATTCAGCTAATATTAGAAAAAACGATTTCATTCCTGCTCATCTCAATTTATCCGGTAAAAATATTTCTTACAATTCGCTCAACGAATTTCATTAAATTTGTATGAATACGAATGCACATGATTTATATCGACCGACCTGAAACGGATCCATACTTTAATATTGCCGCTGAAGAATATGTCTTAAAAGAATTATCGGGAGACATTTTTATGCTGTGGCAAAATCTGCCATCAATCATTGTGGGTAAACATCAAAACACCCTGGCCGAAATTAACTATCAATATGTTCGGCAACATAATATTCCAGTAATCAGAAGAATAAGCGGAGGCGGGACCGTATATCATGATACTGGCAATTTAAATTTTAGTTTCGTCAAAAATGGGAAACAAAATGAGCTGGTAAACTTCCGAAAATTTACTGACCCCATTATAAATGCCTTGAATACTCTTGGTATCGATGCAAAATTTGAAGGCAAAAACGATTTACGGGTCAATGGTAAAAAGATTTCAGGAAACGCAGAACATGTATACAAAAACAGGGTTCTGCATCATGGAACTTTATTATTTTCGAGTGAACTTGATAAATTAAACGAATCTATTTGGGCCGATCCGAAAAGCTTTACAGACAAGGCTGTAAAATCAAATCGAAGCATTGTAGCCAATATTTCTGATTTCTTAACAACACCAATGTCAATTGATATGTTCCGAAATGAAATACTGAAACAGATCATGAAGCAGGATTCGGAAGCTGAGCTTTATTCGTTTACTGAATATGACATAACTAAAATTGAAAAATATGTTGTTGAGAAATATAAAAAATGGTCATGGAATTTTGGTTATTCGCCTAAATATATTGTTTCAAAAAATGTAATTTTAAATAACATTCATTCCCGGATCAACCTGGAAGTAAAAGATGGCATTATCCGGGACATTTATTTCGAAAATAAAATTGCTAAAGAGATGTTTGAATCTGAAATCAAAAAACGAATGATTGGAATACCTCATGAGCCGAATCAATTGGAAGCCTGTCTTAATGAATCTAAATTCTTCAATAATCAAACTGAAATTAAAAATTTTACACAAACTTTATTCTGAAAACGATGAAACTTGATGATACTTTTAAAAAAATATGGGATGACTACTCAAACCTGAACCCCTCAGTTCAGCGTATTTATGATCTATTTATCCAGGAAAACGAACAAGTTGTGAATGATCACATTGCATTTCGAACATTTGATCATCCAAAAGTTAATATTGAAGTGCTATCAGCCATTTTTAAAAAGCTGGGATACATCGAAAAAGGAGCGTATCAATTTAAAGAAAAACACCTTTTTGCGAAGCATTACGAACACAAAAGCATCGCTGATGCGCCACGGGTTTTTATCAGCGAATTAATTCTGTCTGCATTCAGTAAAGATTTACAGGCCCTCATTCATGATATCATTAAATCTGTCGATCCATCCATTTTTAAATCTGATGAATTGCTTTTTAAAGGCAGGGTTTGGGATTTACCCGAATTTTCGAAGTATACGGCATTAAAAAATGAATCGGAATACGCCGCATGGTTATATGTTTTTGGATTCCGTGCGAATCATTTTACAGTCAGTGTCAATCATTTAACAAAACTCGATTCTATCGAAAAAGTAAACGACTTTCTGAAGTTTCACAAATTTTTAATCAATGATGCCGGTGGAGAAATTAAAGGAAATCCAACAGAATTACTTGAACAATCAAGCATTAAGTCTGAAATCATAAAAGTTCAATTTAAAGAAGGTGTTTTCGATATTCCCGGTTGCTATTATGAATTTGCGAAACGATATCGTTCGAAAGACGGTAAATTATATTCAGGCTTTATTGCTAAATCTGCCGACAAAATATTTGAGAGTACAAATTATTATAAAAAAGATTGAAATCAGAATAGTTTAGCTTTTTAAATACCAATCATGGAAGATAAATTCGAGCTGATAGCGGAACAATTGCAAGGCGATTTCTTTTTAGATGAACCCACCCGCATTTTATATGCTACAGATGCATCGGCCTATCGCGAATTACCCATTGCAGTTGCAAGGCCCAAGAACAAGGACGACATCAAACTGCTCATTAATTTTGCAAATAAGCATAAGCTATCATTAATTCCCAGAACAGCCGGAACCTCATTGGCAGGGCAGGTTGTTGGGAGCGGGATTGTTGTGGATGTTTCGAAATACATGACAAATATTATTGAGCTAAACGCTGAAGAAAGTTGGGTAAGGGTTCAGCCAGGAGTTGTTCTGGATGAATTGAACAAATTTTTGGCCCCAAATAATTTATTTTTCGGCCCGGAAACTTCCACTTCAAACCGATGCATGATCGGTGGAATGGTTGGGAACAATGCATGTGGGGCACATTCGTTGATTTATGGCAGCACACGGGAACATACTTTAGCCATTCAGGCATTTTTAAGCGATGGTTCAGAAGTTGAATTTTCAGAATTAAGCCCTTCTGAATTTAACAAAAAATGTGAAGGTAATACCCTGGAAAATAAATTGTATCAACAAATAAAAGAAATACTTACAGTTCCTGAAAATCAGGCAGAGATCATAAGAGAATATCCTGACCCTGAAGTTGAACGACGTAATACAGGCTATGCAATCGACTTGCTCCTTGAAACCAATATTTTTAGCAATACTGATAAAAATTTTAATTTCTCGAAATTAATCGCCGGATCAGAAGGTACGCTGGCATTTATCACTGAAATTAAATTAAATTTGGTTTCAACGCCTCCCAAACATAATGTCCTGGTTTGTGTACATTGCAATAGCTTAAACGAAGCTTTGAATGCAAATATCGAGGCATTGAAACATCAGCCTTCAAGTATCGAATTGATGGATCGAACAATATTAGATTGTACAAAAGGCAATATCACCCAAAACAAAAACCGGTTTTTTATACAGGGGGACCCTGGTGCGATCTTAATTATTGAATTTACGGGCGAAAATAAAGCGGAGGTTACCCAAAAAGCTCATCAAATAATTACATCCTTTAAGAACAATCAGATTGGTTATCATTACCCACTGGTTTGGGATGAAGATACACCCAGGGTTTGGAATCTTCGTAAAGCAGGTTTAGGGCTACTTTCAAACATCCCGGGAGATAAAAAAGTAGTTTCGGTGGTTGAAGACACGGCCATCAATCCAAAAGTATTAGCTGAATTTGTAGAAGAATTTTCGCAGATGTTGTCATCGCATAAGCTGAGCTGTGTTTATTACGGGCATATTGCAACTGGTGAACTTCACCTGCGACCCATGCTTAATTTAAAGGACCCGCATGATGTTGAATTATTTCATACAATAGCCGAAAAAACCGCCATACTTGTAAAAAAATACAAAGGTTCCTTAAGTGGTGAACATGGCGATGGAAGGCTAAGAGGAGAGTTTATTCCCATCATGATTGGCGAAAAAAATTATGAACTCCTGCGCAAAATAAAAAACACCTGGGATCCAAATAATATTTTCAATCCGGGCAAGATTACTGAAACGCCAAAAATGAATACCAGTTTAAGGTATCAACCCGGCACTAAAACCCAAGCTTTTCATACTATTTTCGATTTTTCAAAAGATCAGGGTTTACTTCGGGCCATTGAAAAATGTAACGGATCAGGCGATTGCCGTAAATCAGAATTAATTGGGGGTACCATGTGCCCCAGTTTTATGGCCACAAAAGATGAAAAAAATTCTACGAGGGGAAGGGCAAATACCTTACGTGATTTTCTAAGCAATTCAAAAAAACCAAATCCTTTTGATCAACAGGAGATTTATGACAGCCTCGATCTTTGTTTATCCTGCAAGGGTTGTAAGTCGGAGTGTCCGTCAAGTGTTGATATTACAAAGTACAAAGCCGAATTTCTCCAGCATTATTATGAGTCAAATGGAATCCCTTTACGAACAAGAATGATTGCTTATATCAATGTATTTAATCAAATTGGTTCATTCTTTCCCGGAATCTTTAATTTCTTTGTTAAAAATAATTTCACCTCCGGCCTTCTTAAAAAAGCACTCAGGTTTGCACCGAAAAGAAGCATCCCTGTTCTTTCCAGAATAACACTCAGGGCTTATTACAAATCTCACAATCAAATTATTAAAAACAAAACCGGGAAAGTATTTTTATTCGCTGATGAGTTTACTGATTATAATGATGCACATGTAGGCATTGCTGCCATTTCCTTATTAAACAAATTAGGTTACCGGGTTGAAATTCCAAAACACACACAGAGTGGCCGTACCTTTTTATCGAAAGGCTTACTAAAAAAAGCCAAGAAGATTGCCAACAAAAACACATCGCTCTTAAGAAATGTTATTTCAGAAGAACATCCGCTGATTGGAATAGAGCCTTCAGGAATCCTTAGTTTCAGAGATGAATACCCGGAACTGGTTGACAAAAATTTGGTAGCTGACGCAATCTCAATTTCTAAAAATGCATTGATGTTCGATGAATTTTTTATGCGTGAAGTAGAAAAAGGAAATATTTCCAGTTACTTGTTTACGAAAGAAAAACAAAAAATAAAATTACACGGGCATTGCCATCAAAAGTCACTGGCATCAACCGGGCCAACAAAAGAAATGTTGAGTTTTCCTGAAAATTATGAGGTTCTGGAGATAAAGTCCGGCTGCTGTGGAATGGCAGGTTCATTCGGTTACGAAGCAGAGCATTATGATCTTTCCATGAAAGTTGGGGAATTGGTACTCTTCCCTGAAATTAGGCGAACAGATGATTTCACCCTTATTTCTGCACCTGGCACAAGTTGCAGACATCAGATTAAGGATGGCACCGGAAGGACTGCTTATCATCCAATCGAAATTATGAAAGAAGCACTAATAATTTAATGTCTATCTAATAAATTATCAACATGGCAACATTTTTATTAATGATCAGTGTATTTGCAGGTTACATCCTGATGTACAGATTGTATGGCAGATATATATCCAGAAAAATTTTCAGTATTAACGAAAATGCAGTTGTTCCTGCTGTAGAGCAAGAGGACGGGATCGATTTTGTGCCCTCAAAAAAAGAAGTTGTTTTTGGCCATCATTTTGCATCTATTGCCGGAACAGGGCCAATAGTTGGCCCTGCCATTGCAATCATATGGGGTTGGGTGCCTGCTGTGCTCTGGGTATTTTTTGGCAGTATCTTCATCGGTGCCGTTCATGACTTTGGTGTCCTGATCGTATCGATGAGGAACAAGGGTGTTTCCATTGCACAATTCACAGAGAAATATATTAATCCACGAACCAAGGTATTTTTCTTCATAATCGGTTTTTTTGAACTTTGGTTATTTATTTCCATCCTTGGAATGATCATGGCGGTAATTTTCGATTTATTTCCGGGCTCGGTATTACCGGTCTGGCTCGAAATACCAATAGCCCTGGCATTAGGAATTATGGTTTTTGAGAAAGGCAAAAATCTTTTGGTTTGGAGCATAGTTGCAGTTATTATCATGTATTTGACAGTAATTCTGGGAACTTATGTTCCAATACGGATTAACGAATTTCTGGGGATGCCGGCTACCGGCACCTGGACCATACTCCTTTTAATTTATGCATACATTGCTTCAGTACTTCCTGTCAACAAACTACTTCAGCCCAGAGACTTCATCAACTCCCACCAGCTTTTAATTGCCATGGGATTATTGATAATCGGGGTCATAATATCTTCATTCTTTTATGAGCTGGAGTTTGTGGCTCCGACAGTCGACTTGCATCCATCAGGTGCACCGTCTATTTGGCCTTTCTTATTTATAATTATTGCCTGTGGTGCTGTTTCGGGTTTTCATGCGATTGTATCTTCAGGCACCTCTTCCAAACAGATCAGCAATGAAAAAGACGGATTATTCGTGGGTTATGGCAGCATGCTTATGGAAGGTGCACTGGCCACCCTCGTAATAATTGCTGTTGCAGCAGGTATTGGCCTGGGTTACCAAAACAGTAACGGAGAAACTTTATTCGGAATCCAGGCCTGGGGCAGCCATTATTCGTCATGGAATGCTGCACAAGGGCTGGGATCAAAAGTAAGTGCATTTGTCATTGGTTCGGCGAATATGATTGCAACCACCGGTATTTCTAAAAGCATTGCCATTATAATTATGGGTGTTTTTGTGGCATCATTTGCCGGTACAAGTCTGGACACATCCACCCGGCTTCAGCGTTATTTTATCAGTGAACTGATGACCGGCAAAAACAAACCATCAAAACTTTTTAACAACCGATATTTTACAACATTTCTGGTAATAGCATCTGCCATGCTACTGGCTTTCAACACCGGAGCCGATGGGAAAGGTGCCTTAAAACTGTGGCCTCTTTTTGGCAACATCAATCAGATTCTGGCTACACTTGCTCTCGTTGTACTCACGATTTATTTAAAAAACAAAGGAGGGTTAAAATGGTTATTCACTGCTATTCCAGCCTTATTTATGGGAATTGTCACTATTTGGGCCGCCATTCTTAATCAAATTGATTTTGCCCAACAAAAGAATTTCTTACTTCAATCTGTCAACCTAATTGTTACTATACTGGCCATCGCTGTGACCATTGAAGGTATTATCAGTTTTATTAAAATTAAGAAACAATAAATCAATCTTTCAAGTTTTTGCATAAAAAAAGTCCTGCCTTTTGGCAGGACTTTTTATTATAAAATAACGGTTTTATTTATCCGCTTTTTTTGCTTTGGCAGCGGCTTTCTTTTCAGACGCTTCCATCTCTGTTTTTAGGTTAGCAAGTGCATCTAAATCGCCTAAGGTTGTTTTTTCCAAATTGTCTTTCATTTGTTTTACAGCCTTCTTGGTTGAGCGTTCTGAACTCTTGGCTTTGGCACTTTCTTTTGCTTTTTCAGCATGGGCCATTTCCTGATGAATCTTAGCATGTGAAAGAATTATTTTCTTGCTCTCTTTCGAGAATTCGATCACTTTAAAATCCATAGTTTCATCAACCTTTGCATTTGTATTGTCTTCTTTTGCAAGATGACGTCCAGGTACAAATCCTTCAACACCATAAGGCAGCGAAATTACAGCTCCTTTATCGTTGATTGATAAAATGGTACCACTATGAATTGAATTCATGGTAAATACGGTTTCAAAAACATCCCATGGATTTTCTTCCAATTGTTTGTGTCCTAAACTTAACCTTCTGTTTTCTTCATCCACTTCCAGAACAATCACTTCAATTTTTTCACCAATCTTTGTGAATTCTGCAGGATGCTTGATTTTTTTGGACCATGACAAATCAGAAATATGGATCAAACCATCAACACCTTCTTCCAGTTCAACAAAAATACCGAAATTGGTAAAGTTTCTTACCGTGGCAGTATGTTTTGAATCTTTGGGATATCGGTCTGTAATATTTGACCATGGATCAGGAATTAATTGCTTCATCCCCAACGACATCTTACGGTCCTCACGGTCAAGGGTCAGTATTT
>CAYNTB010000085.1:7671-7883 GCA_964399905.1 uncultured Bacteroidales bacterium
TTTCAATAAATGCACCATAATCGGCAATCACAACAACTTTACCTTTCACTTTATCACCAACTTTCAGGTTCTCATCAAGTGCATCCCATGGATGAGGAGTTAATTGTTTTAATCCAAGTGCAATACGTTTTTTATTATCATCGAAATCGAGAATAACGATTTTCAATTTTTGATCAAGTTCAACAATCTCTTCAGGATGGTTTATTCGACCC
>CAYNTB010000086.1:0-7859 GCA_964399905.1 uncultured Bacteroidales bacterium
GATATTGATCCAAAATGGATAACGCTTTGGGAATTTGATTTTCTTTGTGCAATAGTGCTATTAGCCTCATTACCTCTCACATTATTCGTTGTACCACAACCCTGGGGATTTCTAAAAAATATATTTTTGGTATTGTTCAATAAAAAATCATGGATCGGATTCGATCAATCAGATCCGAATATTAATTTATTGCCCCGTATAAAAATTGGTGTATTGACGGTTACCGACGGCCTTAAAGATTTTGACCAAAATTCGGAAACAATCGTTGGGCTAAATGTTCGATATGCAAAAGATTATAATCTGAAACAGGATTTAAATATTTTATTTACAGGATTTAAAAAGCTGGGAAGGCCGTAAGTACATTTTTATTTAGAATTATTCCAGATTAAAAAAATTCACTATCTTTGCAAACAAAAAAGCTTTTAAAAGCTTAATTAGAAGAAAAACACTTAATTAGCAATGGCAAAATTTGATTTAATAATGCCCAAACTGGGCGAAAGTATTATAGAAGCAACCATCACCAAATGGTTAAAAAGTGAAGGTGACAGTGTAGAAGAAGATGATGCAATTGTTGAAATTGCAACCGATAAAGTAGATTCAGAAATCCCCTCACCTGTTGAAGGGAAAATTAGCAAACTACTTTTTAATGAAGGTGATGTTGTGGCCGTTGGAGAGATAATTGCTCATATTGAACTGGAAGGCGAAGCCGGATCAGAAACAGAAAAGCCAGCGGAGAACAAAGTAAAAACTGAAACAGCAGCACTTTCTGTAGAAACGAACAAAGAACAAACAAAAGAATTAAATAATCAGACTGAAGCTGTTGGTGATTTTAAAAACACAGACAGTTTTTATTCGCCCCTGGTTAAAAGCATTGCGAAGAAAGAAGGTATAAGTTTGCCACAGCTTGAAAGTATTTCCGGAAGCGGAAAAGACGGTCGGGTTACCAAGGCAGACATTTTAAATTTTCTGGGAAGTAAAACCACCGTACAAAAAGTTAAAGCAGTAGAAGCCCCGCCAGTTGCGATTTCGGGTGGCGATCAGATTGTTGAAATGGACAGAATGCGAAAATTGATCGCAGACCACATGGTAATGTCTAAACAGGTATCTCCCCATGTAACATCTTTTATTGATGTTGATGTAAGCACCATCGTAAACTGGAGAAACAAAGTGAAGGATGCATTTTTGAAGAGAGAAGGCGAAAAACTCACTTTTACACCTATTTTCATTGATGCTGCAAGTAAAGCCATTAAAGACTTTCCGGGCATCAATGCTTCAGTTGACGGATCGAAAATTATTTTACGCAAAAATGTGAATATTGGTATGGCAACAGCTTTGCCAAACGGCAACCTGATTGTTCCTGTGATTCATCAGGCTGACCAGAAAAATTTACTCGGGATCACCAAAAGTGTAAACGACCTTGCAAACCGCGCTAGACTCAACAAACTTTTGCCGGATGAAATTCAGGGTGGAACATTTACTGTGACCAACTTTGGAAGTTTCGACAGTTTAACAGGAACACCGATTATTAACCAACCCCAGGTAGCCATACTTGGAATTGGAGCCATCCGGAAAAAACCAGTTGTGATCGAATCACCTTCAGGCGATACCATCGGAATAAGAAGCATTATGATTTTCTCGATGGCCTATGATCATCGCATTGTTGATGGAGCCCTGGCCGGCATGTACCTGAAAAGACTGAAAGAAATATTAGAATCTTTTGACCCAAATACCAGCATATAAATTCTGAGGTTCTAACGAATTTGTTAATTTAGCCATTATTTAATCTCAACTGAATAATGGAACTAAAACTTACCCGTCCTCTGGCTTTCTTCGATTTGGAAACCACCGGATTAAATATCAGTAATGACAGGATCGTCGAAATCAGCATTTTGAAGATAATGCCTGATGGAAGCCAAAAATCGTTAACAAAGCTGCTGAACCCAACCATTCCCATACCTGCTGAAGTCACAAAAATACATGGCATTTCTGACGCTGATGTTGCTGACAAACCAAGCTTTCTGGAGGTTGCCAATGAGCTGAACCAGTTTTTACTTAACTGCGATTTGAGCGGCTATAATGCATTAAAATTCGACATCCCCTTATTGGTTGAAGAATTTCTGAGGGCAGAAATAAATTTCGAGCTTAAAAACAGGAAGTTTATAGATGTGCAAAACATTTTCCACAAAATGGAACAACGTACCCTTAAGGCTGCTTATAAATTTTATTGCAATAAAGACCTGGTTGATGCCCACACGGCTGAAGCCGACACCATCGCCACTTTCGAAATACTTAAAGCTCAACTCGACAGATATGAAAATACCGAATATGAAGACAGGGATGGAATGAAATCATATCCGGTAAAAAACGATGTACAGGCCCTCCATAATTTTTCGATCCAAAACCGGAATGCAGACCTGGTTGGGCACATCATTTTTAATGATGAGGATATTGAAGTATTTAATTTTGGGAAGCATAAAGGAAAAGCTGTTGAAGATATTTTTAAATCTGAACCTTCGTATTACGACTGGATGATGAAAAGTGATTTTCCCCTCTCGACAAAAAAGATTATTACCGGCATTAAACTCCGGGGTTTTAATCAGGGATCGCTTAACTTTGGTTAATTTTCTAAATATGATGATATGAAAATTATTTGTATTGGCCGAAACTATGCTGAACATGCTAAAGAGCTCAGCAATCCCTTACCCGATAAACCCATTTTTTTTCTGAAACCCGAAAGTTCACAACTTCCCAAAAGACAGCCATTCTTCTATCCTGAATTTTCGAACGACATACATTTTGAAACCGAGATTGTGCTCAAAATAAATAAGGTTGGTAAACATATCGATGAAAAATTTGCCCATACCTATTATGATGAAATTGGTATCGGAATTGATTTAACGGCACGCGATCTTCAACGCGAATGCAAAGCCAAAGGACTTCCATGGGAAATGGCAAAGGCTTTCGACCATTCGGCGCCACTTGGACAATTTAGCGCAAAATCCTATTTCCAGAATATAAATAATCTGAACTTTTCATTGAAAATAAATGGTGAAACCAGACAGCAAGGGAATACCAAAGATATGATCTTTACATTCGACCATATTATTTCATATGTATCTAAATTTTTAACCCTGAAGATCGGAGATTTATTATTTACAGGAACACCCGAAGGTGTGGGCCCTGTTCAAATAGGAGATCACCTGGAAGCTTTTATTGAAGAAGAAAAATACCTGGATTTAAAAATTAAGTGAGTTCATTTTTTCATCAGGAGCTGAAATAGATTTCGTCGATCAGATTCTCTCCAGCAGCCTGGTTCAATGCGTCTTTCAATTTTGATTTTGAGTATTTAAGTTCATTCGTCAATGCAGCTGAATCCATTTTTATATATAAAATCCTGTTTTTTACCCTGATATCTTTAGTGTGCCTGGCAATCATTCTTCCAACAATACCTTCCCAGGAATTGATAAGTTTTACCTCCGCCAGTTTATTTTCGAGCCGGTAAGTTTTAAGAAGCTCCCTGATGGCCTCTCCTAATGTTAGTTCGTTTGAACTTTTAGCCATTTACGAAAGTTTTGAATGATTATCAAATTCATTGACGACACCTGCATCCACCATAAATATTTTATGGTCGATATTATTCTTTTTAAATAAGCGTTCAACTCTGTGTTGTTGCGTATCTGTTATAAAAACCTGGCCAAAATTATTTTTGCTCACCAAATCGATCAATTGCTCAACGCGGCTGGCATCTAATTTGTCAAAAATATCATCTAAAAGCAGCACCGGATTAAAACCTTTGATCCCCTTCGTATATTCGAATTGTGCCAGTTTTATGGCAATTACGAATGATTTTTGCTGGCCCTGCGATCCAAATTTTTTGATCGGGTAGTCTCCAATTTTAAAGAGTAAATCATCCTTATGAATCCCCTGCGTGGTAAATCGCATAAGGCAGTCTTTTTCAAAAGAGCTATTCAATAATTGCTTAAAATCGTTTTCAAACAATTGAGAGTCGTAGGTAATTTCTACCTTTTCCCTGCCCTGGCTTATCACATCGAAATATTTTTGAAATATTGGAGAAAAATCCTTTAAAAAAGCCTCCCGTTTACTGAAAATCACCTCCCCAAGTTGCATGAGCTGTTCATCCCAGATTTCGATTTGATGCTGATCAAATGACCGGCGTTCAGCCATATGCTTTAAGAGGGCATTTCGCTGGGATAAAACTTTATTATACCCCAATAAATGATCAAGATAAACGTGGTCGAATTGTGAAATTACCCCATCCAGGTATTTCCGCCTGATGTCGCTCCCTTCATTAATCAGATCGCGATCGTATGGCGATACCATCACCAGGGGATAAAGCCCGATATGATCTGCCAATCGATCATATTCCTTTTTATTGTAACGAAATTGTTTTTTTGCACCCCTTTTCTGTATACAACTTATAACATCATCCTTATTCCCGTTTTTTGAATAATGGCCATGCAATGCAAAAAAAGCTTCATTATGCAAAATATTTTGGGTATCCATCGAATTGAAATAACTTTTACAAAACGACAAATAATAAATTGCATCCAGGATATTTGTTTTTCCTACCCCATTATTCCCCACAAAACAGTTGATTTTTTCAGAAAATTTCAATTCTGCCTGTGCGCAATTTTTAAAATTTGTCAGTAATAGTTTTTTCAAAAACATAGCTAATACTTTTTAATCTCTGCTGCAATACCATCGATGAGCCATTGCGGTGTTGAGGTTGCTCCGGAAACACCAATTGTTTTTGCTCCTTTGAGCCATTCAGTTTCGAGTTCATTGGCCTGGCTCACGAAGTAAGTCCGGGAATTAATGGCTTTACAAATACCGTATAATAATTTTGCATTGGAGCTGTTTTTTCCACCAACAAATATAATTACATCATGTTTTTGTGCAAATTCTTTTAAATGATCTTCCCTGTTCGAAACCTGTTTGCAAATCGAATCATACGTCTTAACCTTTAATTTTTCAGAAGGAAATAAATCTTTGGCTTTGTGTTCGACCTGTTGTTTAATTTTTTGATATTCGAGCCTGCTTTTTGTGGTTTGTGAAAACAATCGAACCGGCCTGCTAAAATCAATCTTTTCAATCTGTTGCTCATTCTCTATTACCAAAACCTCTGCCTTCGATTGCCCTTTTAACCCAATCACTTCAGGATGAAATTCATTCCCGTATATCACTACCTGGCCATTTTCGGCAAGGATCTCTTCTGAGGCTTTTTTAACTTGTTCCTGAAGACGGACAACTATTTTACAGCTTGCATCAATTATTCTGATGTTATTTTTCTTTGCTATCTGATATGTTTCCGGCGGTTCTCCATGAGCCCTTAGCAATACGCTTGCATTTTCGAGCTTCCTGAATTCATCGTAAGTGATGGTTTTCAATCCTTTTTTTGTCAATCGCTCAATTTCAGCCTGGTTATGCACAATTTCGCCCAAACAATATAAGGGTGAATTTTCTTCGGCCATACGAATGGCCCTGACAACTCCACTACAAAATCCAGAATCCTGATCAATAAATACCTGCATCATTATTTAATTGGCTGTAAAATTAGAAATTTAGCAACAGACATGGCGTAATATAATGTTTAAAAATCACTTCTTAAAAAACTCCGATAAGTTTGTCATAATTGTAAAATAATTGGGAGATCCTGCCAAATGATAGTTTGTTCTGGCATAGCTTAATCTGAATCTCGAAATCTTGATTTCAAATCCCCAGGAGAATCCAACAGTTGACATCCTTGTTTCCAAACCCAATTCTTTTCTGCGCTGATAATTATAACCCATTCGGACTATAAAATTTTGAGAAAGCAACAATTCACCTCCAACAATTATATGTCTGAACAATTGATCAGCAAACTTTAACTCCCCTGCCCCACTTTCGTTCATAAAATCCGGATCGGTTATAAAGTATTGATTTTCATCACTTACATCCCATTTATTTAGGTGACCAATAACTACAGAATATCTGAAAGGGATGTGTTTTAATTTTTTAGACATGGCAAATTGCAACTCAAAGGGGAAGGTCTCATGGTTACTGCTTCTGTATGATTTTATTTGCCACCCAAGGTTTTTTATAATCAGACTGGAAGAAAAGCCTTTATCATGCTCGATGAATGATCCTGCCAAATCCGTTGAAACTCCAAATGAATTATAGCCTTCAAACGCAGAATGTATATATTTTAGATTTACACCAAAAATCCATTTGGCATTTAGCGATTTTGACCATCCCAATTGCATTGCCAATTCAGAGGCCCCAAACTTCCCATTTATATAACCGGTTTCATCCGCATAATTAAATTTTCCGTAATCGACAAATTGAATTGAGCCAACAATACTTCCGATTTTTGCAAACGACATCGCATATGCAGCAAATCCATAATTAATATCTGAATAATAATCAACGATACTCATAGCCAGATTGTAATCCATACTTGAATCAATCAATGATGGATTGGCAATTGCTAATGTTATATCTCCATCCGCTATCGACAAAATATTGCCACCCATGGAAGCAATCCGTGCTGAATTTGTCAGGTTTAGAAAATCGTAAGTATTGCTCCCGCCAACCTGAGCCAATATGGTTTTTGCCATAAATAAGCTTATGAAAAGAATTACTATGAGTTTGAGGGTTACTTTTTGCAAAACTGAGTTATTAATAACATAAACACAAAACTATTGAAATTAACATAAAATTTAACAGTTACCGCAAATAACTTATTCATCAAATATTTAACAATGATTCTTTCGAATTGTACCAAGCTTTTTAAATTTTGCTATTTTTACGGTAAGCATTTAAATTAATAACAAATGATAAAATGAAAGACAATCAGATCATTGTTATCGAAAACAGATTCGGTTTAAACAATCAATTAAAAAAAAACCTTACTGAAAATAAATACATCTTTCATTCTTTATCAAAATCAGATGGTATCGAAAATCAATGTTTAACCCTTAAACCAAAGCTGATTATTTGGCTGATGGAGAAGCCTGATAAGGAAATCATTGAGAAAGCAAAAGAAATAAAAAGAATTTTTTGGTGTCAGAGTTTGATGGTTGTAAAAAATCAGTCCGACATTCCAAAAATAACACAGGAACCGGAATGTGCTGATTTTATCCTGGATTGGCCCGAAAAACCGGAACTTTTTATGGCCAACCTTGATTTAATTATTAAATCAAATCAAAACCTTCCTGATTTACAACGATTAAAGGAGAAAAAACTTGAGAAAACAATTGCGATTGCCGAACATGCCAGCCAGGCCAAAAGCGAATTTCTGGCCAGCATGAGCCACGAAATACGCACCCCCATGAATACGGTAATCGGGATGCTGAGTTTAGTGGCTGAAACCCCACTAAGTGATGAACAGAAAGAATATCTGGAATTGGTGCAATCAGCTTCAAACCACCTGCTTTCAATTATTAACGATATTCTGGATCTTTCAAAAATAGAGGCAGGAAAAGTCCAGTTTCAATTTACTGAGTTCGATTTAAAAAGCAATATCAAAGAAGTAATTGACTCTTTTAAAGCCAATGCCTCAGCCAAGGGATTGGCATTAAATTTATATTACGACAGCCTTGTTCCTATAAAAGTTTTAGGGGACTCAAATCATTTTAAACAAATTTTATATAACCTGATCGGCAACGCCCTAAAATTCACGCATCAGGGATCCTGCTCAATCAAAATCACCCCTGAAAAAGGAAAGGACACAGTTCAGATCAAGAACAATAAGTTTAAACTTTTATTCTCTGTTGAAGATACAGGTATCGGAATCGCTCCCGAAAAACTGGGAAATATCTTTGAATCTTTCTCGCAGGCCCACTCGAGCACAAAAAGGC
>CAYNTB010000087.1:0-4010 GCA_964399905.1 uncultured Bacteroidales bacterium
ACCCATTAAAAATAAGCTAATCAAGAATGCTGAGATATACTTTACCGGTAAAAATCTTTGGTTAAGCACACCTTATACAGGGATCGATCCTGAAACCAATTTACAGGGTGCGAACAATGGACAAGGGATGGATTATTTCAATAATCCGGGTACAAAAAGTTATTTACTTGGCTTTAAGGTGACATTTTAGTTAATGAATAAAAAAATAACATTATGAAAAGAAATATATATAACATTTTTAAATCAGTAGGCCTTGTAATCATACTGGTCATATTTCTATCTTCTTGTGATAAGTGGATAGACACTGAAATAAACATCGACCCGGATTCTCCGGCAGATGTGCCGATGAACTTGTTGTTACCGTCTATAGAGCAATCGATTGGATATAATATGTTGGGTAATAACGCTGTACGCACAAACAACATCTGGATGCAATTATTTGATGGTGTTGATCGTCAATCATTTACAGAAGCAAGGTATCAATTAACCCCTGCAGATGTTAATAACCTTTGGAATTCAATGTATACTGGAATGTTTATGGATGCCAAGGTATTCATAAATAAAGCAGAAGCAGAAGAATCCTTGCATAATTCAGGAGTTGGAAAGGTATTAATTGCTACAACACTAGGAATGGGTACTGATCTTTTCGGAGATATGCCGTTTAGTGATGCTTTTAGAGGTGGTGAAAATGTATTGACCCCTGCATTTGATTCGCAACAGGAAATTTACGCTACTATTTTTAGATATCTTGATGAGGCTGTTACTGAATTGGGAGCTGCAAACGATCCTGTTGGGATAGGTGGTGATGTCATTTATAACGGAAATGCAGGCAAATGGATTAAAGCTGCCGGTTCAATTAAAGCGCGTCATAAGTTACAATTGTCTAAAGTAAATGGAAATACAGCTTATACAGAAGCTTTAGCCGCGGCCAATACAGGATTTACTTCCAATGCTGATGATTTTGAGGTTCCGTTTGAATCTGCCAACCAAAATCCAATTTTTCAATTCGTTGAGCAGCGTGGTGATATCAGGATGGGAAAAACCCTATACGATATGATGGAAGCCCAGGATGATCCCAGAATTCCATTCTATTTTGATGATCCTGCATCTGGTGGAAGTGCTCCTGGATCAGAAAATGGAAATGCCTCTTTACCTGGCAACTATAACGCTTCTGAAGATTCTCCAACAGTTTTAATGTCCTATGCAGAATTAAAATTCATTCAGGCTGAATGTTATTTTATGTTGGGACAATCAGCGAATGCACAAACTGCTTTTGAGGCAGCTGTGGCTGCATCGGTATTGAGAGTCACCGGTAGTGCAAACACTGCATGGTTAGCTGCCAATATTAATGGCACTGCTCTCACGCTGCAAAAAATCATTGAACAGAAATACATCGCATTGTACTCAACAAACCAGCCGTATGCCGACTGGAGAAGAACAGGATTCCCCGTGTTAGGTTTAGCTGATGGAGCAAAACTTAACGAAATTCCCAGGAGGTTCCCTTATGCACAGAGTGAAATTACATACAATGGAGCCAATGTTCCTGCGGTAGTAATTACAGACCGTCTATGGTGGGATAATTAATTCGTTTAATTAATCATTAAAGAAATAAATTATGAAAAATATATTAAGAACAATTTTTGTATTCGTTGTTGGGGCGGTTTTCCTGGTTTCATGTGAGAAAAAGGAAACCAATTTTGACGCTATGTTCAATGATTGGGATCCCGGCAATGCTACATATTATTTACAATTTGTGGATGCTTCCCAAACCCTGGAAACGGGTGTAAATAATGATGGTAGTTTAAAACATATCTCTACAACTATTGCTGTAGCGTTAATTGGTAACCCGCAAAATAGCGATATTGTAATTCCAATTAGCCCTGCACCATCTACAACTATCAGTCCGGATATGTACACACTTTCTGCTTCCAGTATTACGATCCCAGCAGGCCAAAGTTCTGGAAGTATTACGCTTACTACAATAACAGATAATATGCCCATTGATACTTGGTTAGACTTGGTAATTAATTTGGGCACGGCAAATGATGCACCAACCGGAACAACCCTGACTTACAAAATGAAAAGAATTAAATATTGCTATACTGATATCACTGCTTTAGTGGGCAACTGGTCAGGTACTGATTCGTGGGGCTATGCATCACAAGTTGTTACAACTTTGGTTAATGGTGAGCTAATTATTAATGGAATTGGTTTCGGATGGTTTCAGGATTGGTGGGGTGAGGTAATCGTTACGAATACCCCTCTTGTTATGACTGTTAACGCAGTTACTGGAAGCTTTACGATTGCTGAACAACCGTATCTAACTTCAACCTGGAACGGTGCTCCTCAGCCTGCTTATGGATTAAGTGGGTCTGGTAAAATTGATGCGTGCACCAAAACAATGACATTGGATTATATCTTTCATCAGGATGGTGGTACTTTTAATGGTCCCGCCTGGGGGCCTGCATTTAAAGAAGTCATTACCTTGAACTAACATGAGTGTTTTTTCTTGAGAGGGGCGTCTATCTGAGATGCCCCTTTTTTTATCTTATTGCGGTTCTTTTAATATGAGAAGTTTGGTTCATTTGTGTAAATGAGAATTGATACTCATTGCTTAACACGTTTTATGTATATACTTTTATTTTTTTAAAGATAATACCAATAAGTATAAATCTTTAATAATTAGGTTCTCTAAAAAGCAATTACTGAAGTATCAGTAATTGCTTTTTTAAATTTTACTGATTACAATAGGCAGTCCGGATAAGTGATGATTTGCAGAGAAATTTGAATTTAGGGTTATTTTATCTTTTTGAAGATGACTCCATTATTGTCTGTAATTCCCAACCATTCATTTTCCTTTGAGAACTTTGGAACAACATCTTTTTCTACGCCATCGGGTGTTTTTAGTAATTCATACTTGGCACTGATGTCAGTATCCTGGAAGTAAAAGTTGGCATTGTTGATCAGAAGTAATCCTCCAGTTTTTAACGTACGGTCAAGCTCTCTCATATTTTCTTCAAATCGCTTGAAAGGGTACAACTTTGATATGTTTTTGCAATAGTTACTGGCCGGCCAACGGCAAAAAACTGCCATGGCTAAAATTAAGTCGTAAGGCCCGTTTTTGGAAAGGTTTTCAGGGGTACTTAATAAAAATCTGATATTAGGGCTTTCGTTCTGGCTTCGGGCTTTTAACAAGACTTTTTTTTGTATATCCAGTCCAAGAATATCTGCCTGTTTAAGATAAGTGTTTAACGAAAAACACTCCTCACCAGTTGAACAGCCATAACATAAGACTTTTAACTCTTTGGGTTTACGATCCGAAAAATATTTTTTTACAAAAGAAAAGAGCGCAGGATATCGATTATATAAAGTGAAATGTGAAATCTGATGTGAATCCTTATAAAAAAGATTATAAATCAGGCTCTGAATTCTTAATGAGATAGGAAATAGGATATTGTTATGGATCAGAAGTTTTTTTATGCCGGCCATTATTTTAGTCATTTGAGTGTTTAGATGGATGCAGTTTTAAGCGTTTTAATTACTTTGGCCGGCACTCCGGCTACCACAGAATAAGGCGGTACATCTTTTGTAACGACTGCACCTGATGCTACAACTGCTCCCTTACCAACGGTTACACCCTTTAAAATCATCGATCGCGTGGCTATCCAAACGTCATCTTCAATGATAATGGCTTTTACCTTTCCTGTTTTAATACGATCTACCACATCATGATGATCGCTGTCCATAATAATGGTATGTGGGGCGATTCGGCAATTATTGCCGATGATTACTTTATGTTGAACTGATATATTAACGCCGTTGATCCGGCAATTATTCCCAATTGTAAGTTCAGCATCTTTATCAACATCAATTAAAACGCGTTGAATTGTTGAAACGAATCTTACCAGTGTGCCAATTTTAAAAGTTCCCCTGTTGAGTATTTTTGGTCGTCCATGTGTAAAGGCCATCCCGCCGATTGAGTTGAGTTTTCTCAAGTAATACCTTGTTTT
>CAYNTB010000087.1:4020-7773 GCA_964399905.1 uncultured Bacteroidales bacterium
ATCAGGTTCATCCCCAACCCCATCAACCTTAGAATTAATAAAATATAAATAAAGAAGCTTGCTTTGTTGCACCCTCTGTTGTTCATAATTTTTATTAACTCCTTATTTATCAATTCTTTCATGCGCATAAAACAATAAAGTACTTTCGGTTTTCGAGCTGAACAGGTATAAGTATAATTATTTATTACAAATAAATTACAGCAGAAATCATTGTGGTTTCCTGCTGTCAAATGCTAAATTATGGATTTATACGGTAATTCAAAAAATCGGTTAACAAATTTTTAATAAAAAAAATATGTGAACGAGCAGAACATTCTTTTTTCATTAACTTTGGTTTTCCAAAGTAGCTTAAATTAAAATGGTTAAGAATACTTTTATTTTAGATCTAATCATTATTGTTATAATCCTATCGATTCAGTCGTGTGCAAAGTTTAATTACGACAATCCTGATGATCCCATTGATGAGGATACTGAACATGGGGTACCTTGTCCCGGATTAACTTCAGTGACTCATTATGGAAAGACCTATCATACGGTTTTAATCGGGAATCAGTGTTGGCTTAAAGAGTCGTTAAACATTGGCACAATGATAAGCAGCAACCTTAACCAATCTGATAATGGCGTCATTGAAAAATATTGTTATAATAATGATTCCACAAATTGTGTTAAATATGGGGGGCTTTATCAGTGGAATGAATTAATGCGATATCAAACTGGTGAAAAGAACCAGGGTTTGTGCCCTGACGGTTTTCATATCCCTACTGATTTGGAATTCAAAATTTTAGAAGGAACACTTGATAGTGAGTTTGGATTGGGAAATGCAGAATGGGATAAGTTACAATGGAGAGGCAATGATGCAGGCGGAAAATTAAAAAATACAGGTTTTGACGACTGGGATGCACCCAACACCGGGGCTACAAATATAAGTGGCTTTACTGCACTCCCACATTGTTATCGAGAATGGAATGCCGATATTTCCGAAGCGGAAAATCAATTCAGCGGATACAGAGCATATCTGACGATGTGGACATCGACTGAACATGACGAAACCACAGCAGGGAGAAGGGCTTTAAGTTATATATATTCCCAGGTATTCAGGAGTTTTCACGATAAAGACTTTGGTTATTCGGTCAGATGTATTAAGGATTGAGTACCTTCAGGTGAGTCAAATTCCAACCCAAAGCTTTCAGATAATATTTTAAGTGGTCGAATTTACCGCGAAAGGTGAACAAAAGTAATTGCCTCGGAATAACAAGCATCATAAAATAAATAAAACTTATACACTGTTGAATTAAGGATGTATTTCTTCTTAGAAATAAAATCCTGTTTCTGTTTAAATAATACGTTTTTAAGGGGGAATTAATTCCAATGGAAATAGAATCTTTGTGGTAAACCTCAGAATCACCGATATAAAAAACGCGGTGCCCTGATCTCCATATTTTTTCGCACCATTCAATTTCCTCATAATACATAAAGTAAATTTCCGGCATGGGCCCAATCTTTTCGATCAGTCTTTTAGGAACCATCATAGCGGCACCGAAAGCATAGTAAGTTTGTTTTGAACCCGTCCGATCGCCGCTGTCAATTTCCTGATAATTTAAAGAAAAAGCCCGCCCATTATATGGGTTCACTTTATTGGATCCGGCATATTGAATAATGTTGCTGCCATAATACAGTACTTTTGGTGATACGGCTCCGATACTTTCATCATCTTGTAAAGCTTTAACAAGTGGTTCGATAAAGCCAGGTTCAACTTCCAGGTCGTTGTTCAGAAACATGAGATACTCGCCTTTGGCTGATGAAATCCCTAAATTATTGGCAGCGGCAAAGCCTATATTTGCTTTGCTACGGATTAACTTTATTTCCGGAAACCGCTCCTGAATAATGTCAGGTTTTTCGTAAGAAGCATTATCGATAACAATGATTTCAATATTTGGATATGTGATTGATTTCAGCGAACGAATCAATTCACAGGTTACAGCTGCCTGTGCGTAATTTACCGTTATTAATGTCACCAAAGGAAAGCTATCCATAAAGATTCTTGAAGTTTTTAAAATCCCTCTTGTTGAAATTATAAAAGTAAATATAAGAATTTTATCATCCGAATAATGTTAATCTAAAGCAAATGAAGAATATGGATCGATATATGGAGCTATGAATTAAGTTTTTTTAATTATTTAGATAAATTATTTTGTGATAAAAAAAAATGAGTTATCTTTGCCCCGCTTTTAGCGTTTATATAAATGCGTTCTTGAAAAATATTGGTCCGGTAGTTCAGCCTGGTTAGAATACATGCCTGTCATCCCGCCAGGGGCGGGACGGGTTCGAGTCAAGAGGTCTCCGGAATTAAAAAGTAGAGTAAAAGTTCTTAAAATATTGGTCCGGTAGTTCAGCCTGGTTAGAATACATGCCTGTCATCCCGCCAGGGGCGGGACGGGTTCGAGTCAAGAGGTCTCCGGAATTAAAAAGTAGAGTAAAAGTTCTTAAAATATTGGTCCGGTAGTTCAGCCTGGTTAGAATACATGCCTGTCACGCATGGGGTCGCGGGTTCGAGTCCCGTCCGGACCGCAAAAGGAGGAAAGTCAATCTTTTCTCCTTTTTTTATTTAACAAATTACCATCCCGCCATAATCATAAAATCAGATCTGGAAACAACTTTAGTTTTGATTGTATTTCATACTTTTGAAAAAAATTAATCAGATGTTTAAATATGCAATTGTAAGAAAACCAACTGAGTCAATGATTCAGGGAATCAGAAGTATAGATGTTGGAAAACCGGATTTTAAAAAAGCATTGGTACAGCACGACAATTATTGCAAGGCTTTGATCAAATGTGGATTGGAGCTTATTGAAATAAATCAGGAACCTGATTATCCCGATGCTGTTTTTGTTGAAGATACCGCAGTAGTTACCGAAAAATGCGCAATAATTACAAAGCCGGGCCATCCGAAAAGAAGAGGGGAAGAAATATCTGTGACTAATAAACTAAAAGAGCATAGGATCATTGAATCAATCAGCTTGCCCGGAACTTTGGATGGCGGCGATGTAATGCGCGCTGAGAACCACTTTTATGTAGGCCTTTCTGATAGAACCAATAAGGAAGGTGCGGAACAATTCAAGAAAATCCTTCAAAAGTACGGTTATACTTCTTCTGCCGTGGAAATAGAAAATATGCTGCACCTCAAATCAGGTATAAATTATGTTGGAAATCATACAGTTGTGATGATTGAAAATCTGGCAAATATTCAACAATTTTCAGCTTATCAGAAAATATTGATCCCCTTCGCAGAAAGCTATGCAGCAAATTGTGTGCTGATTAATGATTATTTGTTAATTGCCAAAGGTTTTCCGCTTGCAAAAAATATTTATCTCAAAGCAGGATTTAATATCATCGAGCTTGAAATGAGCGAATATCAAAAACTTGATGGCGGCCTAAGTTGTCTTTCGCTGCGTTTTTGAGTTTAAATTTATTTCGATTGCCCCACTCAGGTTCACTGAATAACAAGGAATGTTGTATTTAATGGCAGTGCGATATTTTTCTTCGGCATACGATTTAGAATTCGAGGAATCAAGGATAATTAGATCTGGTTTAAAACGTTCTGATAAGAATTGTAAGTCAATCCTGGCATTATTCCTGATAATGAGGTAATCAAGATCTGATTGAAAATCCGACAGTATTTCAGAATTTGTATCGTCAACTATCAAGATTTTTGTAGGCCCGAAAAAAATCAAATTTTTATGTTTGATCAGTGAA
>CAYNTB010000088.1:0-7767 GCA_964399905.1 uncultured Bacteroidales bacterium
CCGCCTTTGCCCTGGCGCTAACCGCATGGAAATACCCGAGTGCTGGCGGGTACCGCGTATTGCCGGAATTGAATGTCGCCTGCTCCGGCTTGTCGATCAGTGCTAAGAAGGAGGACTGGTTGGCGCTGGCCGGAGACCTTAAACCAACAGCCGCAGGCATGCGACGTTATTATCAGTATTTGAAGTTTTGCTATGAAACTGACCCTGAGAAGCAAAACGCAATGTATGAGCAGCTTTATTTGATAAGAAACCTGCTTCTCATTTACAATATCCGGAAAATCAAAACTGAACAACCTGTTTGTATTTGCATCAAAAACTTCTCCGTACCAGTTTCTTCCCGAATTGATCAGGTTATTTTCTTCAAGTTCATGATAAACATGATCTTCGAATTCATCGGTTGTGAAAGTCGGTTGAATATCAAGCGGCTCCTGTTTCACGATCCGTTTTCCCGGTCCCAGATCATAGTTTAAAAAATAGTAAGTATGATCGCTGTATGCGTTATATACATGCGTATATGTTTTTAAAGTTTTGTTAAACTGCCAGATATGGGGCGATTGACCGTAAAAAAGCAGGTAATCATCAGCATCAAATTTTCCGTCACTTTCGCCAATCACCTGAATGGCATTTTCAGTCAAATCATCCATACGGGTCTCATTGTTTCTTTCAGGCAACATTCCACCTCCATTGCCGTAGATACGTATATTTCGAGGATCCAGACTGCTTACATCAATGCCCATATTGATCAAATCGCTTCGAGTGATTTTATAAATACCATCTTCAGCAAGCCTTATTTTAAACCATCGCCCGGAAGCCAACACCGAATTGTTTTTAAAACTAAAAACCTTTGCAACAGCCACCCCCGGCTTCATCTGGATTTCAACATCAAAAGAAATTAATTTTTCGATTTTCCCAAGAACGGGATTTATTCGCAATGGCACCAATTGATAAAAAAGATATGCTTTTTCATCCCTGAATTTAACTTCAGATTCAATATCAATTTTTGTATTTAATAATAAGGATTTAAAAAGTGTAGATTCAAATTCACTGGCTTCCTGAAATTGAAGATTCAAAAGATTTACTTTGGCCTCTCCGCTATAATAATCAAGGGGAATGTTTTCAGAAAATATTGGTAATTGCCCGAAAGCCCTTGCATGATCTATCAACTGACCATCATCCCAGTTAATAATTCGGAGATGTTCTTGAGAAAATGCCACTGATCCGATCCAGAATACAAGTATAAAAATGCCAATTATTTTCCGCAGCATACATAAAAAACTTTCGACCCAGATACAAAATTATTGTTGGGTATTGTTAATGGAGCCTGCCTAAAACAAACCCACAATTTTGAATTTAATTTTTAGCAGGATGTAAATATACTCAAATTGCCAAACAGCCGCAATTGATAACAAAATCAGTAAAATTTTCGTTAATGATCCATACATCATTCCGTAAAAAAAACGGAAATAAATAAAAAATAGTTTGTAATATTGTACAAATCATTAAATGATCATTTTTTTCTTTATCAAAAAGCGTATTATTTGAACAATAATTCACATTGTTTATAGTTAATAAGGAAACACAAATTATTATGCACATGAGATTTATCAATATTGTTGGTATAATTCTGGTCTTTACGTTAATAACTTCATGTAATAAATTCAATATATTCAAGAAAAGACCGACCACAAGTCACAGTACTGGTTGGGCCTATAATACTGAAGAAAACGGGGGCTTCTCTGTATCAGACTTAAATGAACAGGAAACAGGACCCGGACTTGTATTTATTGAAGGTGGAACTTTCGTGATGGGAGCTACTCAGGAGGATATTACACATGAATGGAACAACATTCCACGCAGGGTTACGGTGCCATCATTCTATATTGATGAAACTGAAGTCAGTAATTTGGATTATCTGGAATATTTGCATTGGTTATCTCGGGTCTTCGGCCAGGAACACCCTGAAGTTTACAGAAAAGCCTTACCAGACACCCTTGTATGGCGGGATCGTTTAGCCTATAATGAACCTCTGGTTAACATGTATCTTCGTCATCCTGCTTATCAGAATTATCCGGTTGTAGGTGTAAGTTGGGTACAAGCCACTGAATACTGTAAATGGAGAAGCGACCGTGTAAATGAACTTCTACTGATTAAAGCCGGGGCATTGCAATGGAACAATGACCAGAAAAATGAAAACAATTTTAATACGGATGCTTATCTCGCCGGACAATATGGAAATCTGTCAACCACAGATTCTACCAGCGGCAGGGAAGGTATTGGAAGAGTAGCACTGGAAGATGGCGTAATATTACCCAATTATCGCCTCCCGACAGAAGCTGAATGGGAATATGCCGCATTGGGACTACTTGGGAATACGGTCAATGAAAGAATCGTTGAACGAAAAGTATATCCATGGAACGGAACCTATATCAGAACCGGGGATAAAAAATACCAGGGTAGCTTTATGGCCAATTTCAAACGCGGTAAAGGAGATTATATGGGAGTGGCAGGCAGCCTGAATGATGGTGCTGATATCACCGCCCCTGTGGGTTCATATTGGCCCAACGACTATGGTATCTATAATATGGCAGGGAATGTAAGTGAGTGGGTAATTGACGTTTACAGGCCATTATCTTTCGAAGATGTGGCAGATTACAGCCCGTTTAGAGGCAATGTTTTCATGAACAAAAAAATCGATTCGACAGGTTCGGTGGCACAAAAAGACAGTCTTGGCAGAATACCTTATGTAAAAGTAACCGAAGCCGAAATTCAAAACAGAAAAAATTATCGCCAGGCCGATAACATTAATTATCGGGATGGTGACCGCCAATCAATGATCACTACAGATTGGCTCTCCGCCAGTGCAAGAGACAGCAGAAATACCTATATGTATAATTATGGCGTTAACACACTGATCAGCGATGAATCCAGGGTATATAAAGGCGGTTCGTGGAAAGACCCTTCTTATTTCCTGAGCCCAAGTGTACGTAGATTTTTAAATCAGAATGACGCATCAAATTCAATCGGATTCAGATGTGCCATGATACGCGTAGGAAGAACCATACCCGGAGGTAATTAAAATTAAGCAAAAAGAACTTAAGCTCCTTCCGTATTAACGGGGGGAGTTTTTTTTATCTTTGATTTATGATATCCGAAATTGCAATTCTTTACGATCATTTTCTGAAATATCCATCCATTTCTACGGATAGCAGGAAAATTAAAAATGATTCGATTTTTTTTGCTTTAAAAGGCGATAACTTTAATGGGAATGATTTTGCGATGCAATCATTAAAACAGGGTTGCAGCCTTGCCGTTGTTGATGATCCGGCATTAAAAAATAAAACGGGCTGTTTCTATGTGGCAAATGTATTGGATACTCTTCAGTCATTGGCCATTCATCATCGTAAAACATTGAGTATTCCGATGATCGGAATTACGGGCACAAATGGCAAACCCACCACCAAAGAACTGATAAATGCTGTTTTATCAAAAAAATTTAAAACTTATGCTACCCAGGGCAATTTTAACAACCACATCGGAGTACCACTTAGCATTTTATCGATCCATAAATCGGTTGAAATTGCAGTCATCGAAATGGGGGCCAACCATATTGGCGAGATAGCCAGGCTTTGTGAAATTGCCAGGCCAAATTACGGCATAATTACAAATATCGGTATTGCACACCTCGAAGGATTCGGGAGCTTTGAAGGTGTGGTGAAGGCCAAAACTGAATTATATCATTTTTTAAGCAAACAAGCAAATTCGGTTATTTTTGTAAACAAGGATGATGAACTGCTACAACAAAAAACCGCACAAGCAGTACGATTTACTTATGGCCTCTCCCCTGATGCAAATATTCAATTCCGCGATGTTTCTGCCAATCCGTTCGCAAAAGTTATCTGGACTCTTAACAATAATAGTATTGAATTGGAATCGCAACTTATCGGAAGCTATAATGCTCCCAATATAATGGCAGCTGTTTGTGTCGGGCACTATTTTAATATTGATGCAAAAAATATCAAAGAAGCCATCGAAAATTACCATCCTGAAAACCAACGCTCACAATTTTTGAAAACACACACAAATAAATTAATTGTTGATGCTTACAATGCAAATCCAAGTAGCATGATAAAAGCCATTGACAATTTCAAGCAAATGCAGGCTGAGAATAAATTAATGATTTTGGGTGATATGTTTGAATTGGGCAATAAAAGCAAAATGCATCATCAGCAGATTATTGATTATTTGAAAGAGAATAGCAATTCAGAAATAATATTGGTCGGAAAGGAATTTTCGGCTTGCGACATCCCGACTGGATGGTCGCACTTTTTAACGACCAATGATATCTTTGAATTTCTATCGAATAATCCCATAATGGCACATACTATTCTTTTGAAAGGCTCCAGGGGAATGAAACTCGAAACGCTAATTAAAACCCTATAAATATTGAATAAATACACAGTCATCGGCCTAATGTCAGGCACTTCACTTGACGGACTGGATATGGCTTATTGCAATTTTTATGAAAACAAGGGGAAATGGAGTTATGAAACCATAAAAGCTGTGACTATAAATTATTCGGATGAATGGATTTCCAGGCTTCAAAGTGCCCATCAAATCAGCAGAGAAGAATTAAAGAAACTTGATCTTTTGTATGGTCAATACCTCGGCGAATTAACATTGGCATTTATAAATGATTTCGGCTTAAATCCTGATTTCATTTCTTCCCACGGACACACGATTTTTCACCAGCCTCAAAAGAAACTAACCTTACAGATAGGAAGCGGGCAGATGTTGGCCGACACACTGAAATTACCTGTTGTTTATGACTTCAGGTCATTGGATGTTTCTTTAGGCGGCCAGGGTGCGCCACTTGTTCCCATTGGAGACAGGTTGCTGTTTAACGATTATGATTATTGTATCAACCTGGGTGGAATCGCAAATATTTCATTTGAAAAGGAAGCTGAAAGAATTGCCTATGATATTTGCCCGGTTAACATGGCTTTAAATATGTTGAGCATGCGTGAAGGATTAAGCTATGATAAGGACGGGCTTCTCTCATCAAAAGGCAAATTGAACAAAGAACTACTTCGTAGATTAAATAATATTGAATTTTACAAACAATCATCCCCAAAATCACTTTCTCGTGAATGGTTTGAGTCAGAATTTATGCCTTACCTGAATTGTAGCGATTTAACAACATCAGATCTTCTCAGAACAGTTGTTGAGCATATTGCGATTCAAATTGCTTATTCAATCAACAAAAAAGATGGTGTAAAAGTTTTAATGACGGGAGGCGGGGCTCTTAATACCTTTTTAACAAAACGAATTCAGGATTTGAGCAAGGCAGATTTAAGGATTCCTTCCACTGACCTAATCAATTTCAAGGAGGCCATTATTTTCGGGTTTTTAGGCGTTCTCAGAATGCGAAAACAGGTAAATTGTCTCAAATCGGTCACAGGTGCAAGCCGCGACAGTAGCGGTGGTAAAATTTCATGGCCATAAAAAAAACGGCCCGAAGGCCGTTTTCCACTATCTGGTTCTAAACCCGAAACCCGGTCGCGCTGCTCTGTTCCCGGATCTCGTATAATTTTGCCCCATACGGTTATTACCAAAACCTCTGTTTGAGCTGTCAAAAATTACACGCTGTTCTTCTGTTAATAATGATCTTATCTCCTGCTGATGTTTAACCCTCATTTTCATTTGCTTAGCATTATCAGCAGTCATTTCATCAATTAATTTGTCAATCTCTTTTTGATTTACGACTTCTGCGGTTGTAAGTGTTCTCAGACGGGCTCTTTTTTCCTGCATTTGGTTATTGAGCGGCAACATTTCTTTCATGTTCCGGGTGCGCAGTTCGTTAAATTTAAGTTGTTGTTCTTCGGTTAAGTTTAGTCCTAAAAGTCCCATACCTCTTCCATCAAAATTCCGATTATACATTCGCCCCTGCACATTTTGATCGTACATTCTACCGGGTCTCCTGTTTTGATATAAGCGCGTGTCATCGGTTGTTTGATCATTAAAAATTCTTTGCATTCTTTGAGCATATATTTCGCTCCCGGCAAAAATGGATACTAATACCACTAAGCCAATTACCCTGATTTTCATATTTAAATTTTTCATTGTTGTGTTTATTTATATTATTGATTATTGTTTTTTTGCTGACCTTCCATGGCCCGCCTTCCTCTGCCCTGCCTATCGGAACGGCCCTGGTATCCTTCATCCATCAACAACCTTTGGAACATTTTCAAAAACCGATCAAATTGTTCGGGAGAATAAGTGTTCTTAAGTTGGATAAAATGATTGATGGTCATGCGTTTTATTTTTGCATGTTCATTCCCGATTTCATCTGCCAAGGCAAACATCCTGGCTGTGTCCGGATTTGCAGATGACATCTCGTTTATTAATTCAATTCTGATTTTTTGCATTTCTGCCATTACTTGCCTGGTTTCCAACCCATACTGCTTACCCATCGCCCTGAATGTATCAATCTGTTGTTGGGAGAAATTGAGTTCTTTCCAAAAATTTTCAGATGAAGTTCTTTCCGGCTGAGCTCTTGTGACCAAACGATCTCCATATGAATGATAAAGAATGGTTGAAATTGTTGCAATATTAATGATCAACAGAACAATAATAATGATGATGGCGGTATTCTTTTTTGTAAAATAATTCATTGTTTTGAGTTTTATTTATCCAATAAAAAGCTTTCTATTGGTTCATAATCCATATCATTGAACAGATAATCATCCACAAAATTTTGCATTTCTGTACTGGCATATTCCTCATCAATTACCACATAATTGTTACCAAGCCCGATCCCTAAATAAACTCCGATAATCAAAATTGCTACGAATGCAATTGGTTGTAATATACGCTGCATGCCTGCGATCCAACCTTTTTGTTTTCGGTTTTCAATCTCCTGGATTAGTCGTGTATACAAATATGGGTTTGGCTGAAGCTGAGCCCGCACATCAATGCTGCTTAATGTTGATGTTACATTTGCCAACAACTGAGCACAAGAAGTACATGTTTCAAGATGTGATTCGAAATTTTCGAACTCCTGACCACTCAACGACCCATTAATATATGAGCTGATGTTTTGATGTATTTCCCTGCATTTCATTTTGTTCTGTTTTGACATTAGACTATGGAAATTTTAAAAACTTGCGCTATGGCAAATTCTTTTTATAATAATTAATCAGTTTTTTTTGCAAATTCAGCTTGGCCCTATGTATTAGAGATTCGACCGCAGGTAAAGATATATTCATAATTTCGGCAATCTCATTGTATGAAACATTATCAAGTTTATTCAGGCTAAAAGCAATCTGTTGGTTTTTTGACAAGCTATTGATGGCCGCAAATAATATTTTTGATCTTTCTGTTTGTTCAATGGATGCATCGGCAGAATCACTATCATGGGCAACCATCAGGTTTTGATGCTGTATATTATTTTCAGCGTCTATTGCACCAAACATATAACGCTTTTTATTGGCCCTTATAAAATTTAATGATTTATTAACCGAAATGCGATAGATCCAGGTTGATAATTTTGCATCACCCCTGAATTTATGTATTGAATCATATATTTTGATAAATACTTCCTGCGTCAGATCAGCAGCATCATCCGAATCATTTACAAATCCATAACAGGTATTTAGCACCATTGATTGATACCTTTCCACCAGTTCTTTAAATGCTGATGAATTGTTTTGCTTTAATGCCTCAACAAGTTCGGTTTCAATCATAGGTATAATTTACAATTCCTGACCC
>CAYNTB010000089.1:0-7739 GCA_964399905.1 uncultured Bacteroidales bacterium
GCTGAATTTCCTCCGCGCCACTTTTTCCTTTACGAACGATTGAAATCAGAGATTCTTTGTAGAAACCAAATTCCAGGTAGATATCAATTAATAAATCGTAAATGGTTTTCCCTGATTGTGCTGCCCAAGCAGCAATTTCGGCAATGATTGCACTGGCACTCACGGCATCTTTATCCCGGATAAAATCCCCAATCATATAACCGTAGCTTTCTTCACCTCCTCCAATGAAAGTTTTAATGCCTTCATTTTTACGGATGATATCGGCAATCCATTTAAATCCGGTCAGTACGTCATAGTATTCAACTTCGAATTTTACGGCCATATCCTTCATTAACTCGCTGGTCACAATTGTTTTTACAATGAATTCGTTGCCGGTTAACTTCTTATTTTCCTTCCATTTATTGAGCAGGTAGTAGGTAAGCAGGCAGGCTGTTTGGTTTCCGTTCACCAATATAAATTCACCTGAATGGTTTTTTACAGCAATTCCAACACGATCGGCGTCAGGGTCAGTTGCCATAACGAGTGAGGCTTTAACTACTTTAGCCTTATCAATTGCCATTTTTAGTGCGGCTGATTCTTCAGGATTGGGTGAAACCACCGTCGGGAAATTCCCATCCGGGACATTTTGTTCTTCGACTGAGCTGATGTTTGTAAAGCCAAATTCTTTCAGGCATTGGGGTACCATGGTTGCTCCTGTACCGTGTAATGGTGTATAAACAATTTTTATATCATGGTGTTTTTTGATGGCTTCGGGTGAAAGGCTTAATTCTTTTATTTTTGAAATATACGCCTGATCGATATCTGCGCCTATTTCGGTAATGTTCTCTTTCTTGCCCTCAAATTTAACCTGGGCTATATCTGTTATTTTAAGGGCTTCCTCAACCACATTTTTATCATGTGGGGGAATCAGTTGTGCTCCATCATTCCAATAAGCTTTATAACCATTATATTCTTTTGGGTTATGAGATGCTGTAATAATGATCCCACTTTGGCAATTCAGATGGCGTATGGCAAAAGAAATTTCTGGTGTAGGGCGAAGATTCTCAAATAAAAAAACTTTGAGGCCATTTGCAGAAAGAACATCGGCAGCAATTTCAGAAAAATATCGGCTGTTGTTTCTCGAATCATGGCCGATTACGATTTTTATTTCTTTGTTTTTTGGATAAGTTTTGATCAGATAATTGGCCAGTCCCTGTGTCGCCATCCCGACCGTATATTTGTTCATCCGGTTTGTGCCAACACCCATGATGCCGCGAAGGCCTCCGGTTCCAAACTCCAGGTTCTTATAAAATGATTCGGTGAGTTCTTCCGGTTCATCATCGATCAAATGTTGCACCTGTTTTCTTGTTTCCTGATCATAATTTTCTGAGAGCCAACTTTGGGCTTTTTTAAGAATTGCTGTTTCCGGTTTTTTCATCTTTCCTTAAATATGTTGTAAGCAGGTTTTTAAACTATCGTGCCATTGAGGTATTTCAATTTTTAATTTTTGTTTGATTTTGGTTTTGTCGAGTAAACTATATTTGGGGCGGGCAGCGGCAGTTGGATATTCCGAACTTGTGATGGGATTTATGTTGCAATTTAATTTTTTGAGTTTCATGATATCCGCTGCAAACTCGTACCAACTGCAACTTCCTTCGTTAGAATAGTGGTAAAATTCCACTCCATCAATGTTATCTTTGATAAGTTTCAATATAACTTCCGCTAAATCTCCTGCATAGGTCGGAGATCCAATCTGGTCGTCGACAACATTTATTTGATCTTTTTCACCCGCAAGCCGGATCATTGTTTTAACAAAATTATTTCCATATTCAGAATACAGCCAGGCCGTGCGAATAATAATTGCTTTTTTACTGAATTCCAGAATTTTTTGTTCGCCCAGGTACTTGGTTTCCCCATAATAGGAATTGGGATTCGGTGGCTGATCTTCTTTGTATGGATCTTTGGAATTGCCGTCGAATACATAATCCGTAGAAATATTAATAAGGGTTGCACCTGTTTCGCTTGCTTTTTTTGCCAGGTTTTCAACGGCAGTAACATTAACAAGATATGCATTTTTGCGGTTCGTCTCTGCTTTATCAACTGCTGTGTAGGCGGCACAATTGATGATGCAGTTAATGTCGTTGCTTGGTAAAAATTCACGAATTTTATTTTCGGAAGTAATATCAAGTTCTTCAATATCTGTAAAATAAAAACGGGAATTCTCAAGTTTAAATGAAACATCTTTCAAGGCTCGGCCAAGTTGTCCATTGCTACCGGTGACAAGAATATTCCTCATAAATCTTTAGACAATGGTTTTAAAGTAATCGATGGTTCTTCGAAGGCCTTCATCCAGTTTTATTTTGGGTTCCCAATTTAATTTGTTTTTGGCCAAAGTAATGTCGGGTTGACGTTGCATGGGGTCGTCTGCGGGAGGTGGTTCAAAAACAATTTTTGATTTGGATCCGGTAATCCGGATAATTTTTTCAGCCAGTACGAGCATGGTAAATTCATCTGGATTTCCAACATTTACAGGACCTATAAAATCATCACCTGTAGCCATGAGCCTGGTCATTCCATCCAGCAGGTCATCCACATACTGGAAACTTCTGGTTTGTTTTCCATCACCATACATGGTGATGTCTTTTCCTTGCAGTGCCTGTACAATAAAATTAGAAACAACCCTTCCGTCGTTTGGATGCATCCGCGGGCCATAAGTATTAAATATCCGTATGATTTTTATTCGTACATTGTTTTGTTTGTGATAATTAACGAAGAGTGCCTCTGCACATCTTTTTCCTTCATCGTAACAGGCACGTGTTCCAATGGGGTTTACATGCCCCCAGTAGCTTTCGGGTTGGGGATGAATTTTTGGATCACCATAAACTTCACTGGTTGATGCCTGAAGTATTTTTGCATTGATACGCTTGGCCAGTCCAAGCATATTTATAGCTCCTGCCACCGATGTTTTTATGGTTTTTATTGGATTATACTGATAATGAATGGGTGATGCAGGGCATGCGAGATTATAAATTTCATCCAATTCAATAAAGAATGGCATGGTAACATCATGCCTGATCATTTCAAAATATGGATTGTCGAGCAGGTGGATCACATTTTTCTTTTGACCTGTGAAATAATTATCAAGACAAATTACTTCATTTCCTTCGTTCAATAGTTTTTCGCAGAGGTGTGAACCCAGAAAACCTGCACCCCCGGTAACCAGTATTTTTTTCATAAGAATCGAGTTAATTATAAGATAAAGATAGCAAAAATGAGAAAGCCTCATCTTTTCGATGAGGCTTTCTGTTTATTTTTTAATACTGATCCCGATGCATGAATATTCAAATCCGAGTTTGGTAATTTCATCGGCATCATAAATGTTGCGGCCATCGAAGATCACGTGGTTTTTTAACAACTTTTTGACTTTTGCAAAATTCGGGAATTTAAATTCATCCCATTCGGTAATGATAACCAAACAATCTGCACCTTTTAAGGCTTCGTATAATCCGCTGGCATATTCGATGGTGTCGCCAATTCTGCGTTTGGATTCGTTCATTGCAACAGGATCGTAGGCACAAATGCTTGCACCGGCTTCAAGTAGTTTTTTGATTATTACCAATGAAGGTGCTTCACGCATATCATCTGTTTTTGGTTTAAATGATAAACCCCATAATGCAATTCTTTTACCTTTCAGGTCATTATTGAAGAATTTGGCTACTTTTCGGTACATGACTGATTTTTGGTCCTCATTCACATCTTCCACTGCTTTTAAAACCCTGAGCGGATATTTGTTGTCATTAGCCGTTTTAATTAAGGCCTTCACATCTTTCGGGAAACATGACCCTCCATACCCGGCACCCGGATAAATGAATTTGGGGCCGATTCGTGAGTCGGATCCAATTCCTTTGCGCACCATATTAACGTTGGCTCCAACAATTTCGCACAAATTTGCAATGTCGTTAATAAAACTGATTTTGGTTGCCAGCATTGAGTTTGCGGCATATTTTGTCATCTCCGCAGAAATAATATCCATAAAAATAACAGGATGCCCATTCATGGTAAAAGGTTTGTAAAGTTTTTCCATCAGGGTATGAGCCTTTTTAGAATCTATTCCGACAACGATACGGTCTGGTCTCATAAAATCGTCGATGGCTGCACCTTCTTTCTGAAATTCGGGGTTCGAAGCCCCATCTTATTTGGGTTTAGAGCCTCTATTATCAAGTTCTCCCTGCAGAGCTGCCCTTACTTTTTCAGCAGTGCCAACCGGAACGGTGCTTTTTGTTACCATCAACAGGTAATCATTCATGTTCTTTCCAACATCTTTGGCAACTTCCAGAACAAATTTAAGGTCGGCACTTCCATCATTATCGGGAGGGGTTCCAACAGCACTGAATACAACCTGGCATCCATCGAGGGTTGAAGCCAGATCGGTGGTAAAATGCAATCGACCTTTTTTAACGTTTCTGGAGACCATTTCATCAAGTCCCGGTTCAAAGATTGGGATAATCCCATTGTTCAGATTGTCAATTTTTTGTTTGTCGATATCCACGCAACTTACATCAATACCTACTTCAGCAAAACAAGTTCCGGTTACAAGACCTACATAGCCTGTTCCAACAATTGTAATTTTCATGGTTTAATATTTTTATTTATGTCTGTTTATTTGTTAACAAATATATATAATATTGTGTGTATGTATCCTTTAAATCTTAATTTAAATCAACAATAAATAGTGGATAAAAAGACGCAAGTCGAGTACAGGTTGAGTTAGCAAATAACTTAGAAGTATATCGCCGAAAGTGCATTTTTATAGGTATATGCGATCACTTCAATCAAATTTCTGGATCCAGTTTTTTCCATCAGGTTTGAGCGGTGTTTTTCAACAGTACGATTGGAAATATTCAGTTTGTTTGAGATTTGCTTTATTGGCAGCCCCATACAGGATAGTCGCAAAACTTCATTCTCTCTTTTTGTAAATGTTTCGGATTGAACAAAATTATCAAGCTTAATGGCCCTTTTTAATTGATATTGTTGCTCGTATTTTTTAATACAGACTTTTAAGTCGTCAAAATCAACGGGCTTGAGGATATAGTCAAACGCCGATGTTTTGATAGCTTTTATTGCATACTGATCGTGAGATGTAATAAAAACAAATTTTGGCAGAAAAGATTTTGAACGTAATTCATCCACGATGTCGAAACCCGAAATTAAAGGCATTTCGATATCCAGAAAGATAAGATCAGGTTTAATTTTGATCACTGTATTTACGAATGATGCAGGATCGGTTGATTTATAAACGAGGTCGATATTCTCTATTTTGCTTAGCAGAATTTCAAGTCGCTTCACTGCGATGTATTCATCATCAATAATTGCACATTTGATAAGATTCATAATGCATATAATTAAGGGTGTATTTTAAACAGCAAAATATGTGCAAAATATCTATGTAGTTGAAAAACAGAAATTAAAAAATCAAATATTAGTTTTGACCCGTGCAATAATGGAATATATTCCCATTTTGGGAGAAAATTCGGATAAGGTTGAATGTTTACAAAAAAAACAGACCGGGATAATTTTACCCCGGTCTTTCATGTTCATTTTAGTTGTTTTTGCTAGGGGTAACCCCTTGATGAACATAGTTTTAATTTATGCCTTGTAAAATTATCCAAAGCTTCGTTGAAATTCAATGCGTAATTTCCGGCCTGATCTACGTGAATTCCGACAGGTGTTAAGTGTATCTATCATATGTAAGAAAAAAATGTTACATATCAGATGATAAAATTGATAATAAAAATAATTTTCTGTTGGTAGTTTGCAATCTAAAACATGTGAAAATTTCCTGATCTTAATAAGTAAAAACAATTAGAAACCAAATCTTGGATTGACCACGTTATTATAAATAGAGCCGAAAGTATAGGTAATTCCGAAATGAGTAAAAAATGAATAGCTCGTTTCTAACTCCTTTCGTTGTAGTAAGATTTCTTCAGCAGTAGCACCTCCTTTTACTAAACCAAGTTGATCGTGTATTAGTTGGTAGTACCCACCAATATTGAATGTTAAGCCCTTTGCAACTCTGATATTTATATATCCATCTAACATTAGATTATTAATTCCCCAATCGAAGAAGTAATTTTTCCATCTCATACTTACTTCTACAGAACCCCATTTCTGCACCACTTCATAAGCTGCATTCAATTCATGTCCTAGAAGGGTTTCTTTGGTTTTATTATAGATGGTTGTATCTGAATAATGATAAAGATAGGGTCCAACTGAATAAAGTATCCTAAGTTGACGACGGGTTGATTCAGAATATGGGAATATATCATATTCAATTCCAGGTAAAACTGAAACATTTAAGTCTAAATTACTATAAGATGAAGAACTTATTCTTGTTGAACCTCCGATCGACCAGTGTTCATTTATACCTCCTACAACTATAGCCGAAAAAGATTTAGATTTGTTCGTACTCTTTATTATTTCGTTATCAATTTCAAATTTATCAGTACTTCTGCTATAATTTATGCTGTAATTCATTTTCCATTCACTCGTAACCCTACTGGCTGAAAATGAACCGTATAAATTGTTTGCGTTATATGTTTTCTGGCCATTTAAATACCCATTAATTCTGGTTCTGAATACCCAATTGTTCCATTTATCTATTGGTATCTCTTCTGATAAAGGTTGATTAAATTTTATGTCAATATGTTGTGCTAATGGTGTTTTAGCAATATAGCGCATTAAACCTATTTTTAAAGTATTCACTTGTCGTTCTCGAATCTGATTTTCTGTTTCATCTGGAGAGGTCAAGATTTTTAACGTATCTTTCATTCCTTCAAAATTATTTTGGCCGGTTAGGAAATAAGTTATTTCTCGTCCACCAGAACCTGTTGACTGTGAGCTTGAGATAATATAAACTCCCGCGTGCTTTATATCTCTGACATAATTTATAAAAGGTATTTCTTTACGTATAAAATCACTTGCTTGCATATATACATTCAATGCATTATTTCGTAAAGTGTCAGGTTTCTGTTTAGTTTCCTGTGCTTTAAGCAGGGATATAGAAAAGAATAGTAAAAGAAATATAAATAGGTTTTTCATAATTAAAGGGTTTAAGGTCTTTTCAGAATTAATAGCGTTTAGTTTTATGTTAAATTAAAATGGGGAGAATATTAATTAACAAACTAAATCAACAAATCTCATTAGTATTTGTTACTACCGACTTTCTTTTAATGTTGTCAGTAAAATATTAAACATAACAATACTTCTAAAATTGATTTGTGAAATGCAGCCAATTTTATGCCACAATTATTAGACTCTTTACTTCTTGATAGTATGGAGTTTTCATTAATGGTCAACCAATTGATATATGTTCAGAAACGTACTGCTCTGTTCATTATTGAACAATTGTAATCAAAATAACCATAGTTGATTTTGCTAAAGTATAATCAATTGAGAAGACGGGTTCAGATTAATTGTTAAATGTTTTTTGAATGCAATAATTGGTTTGATAAGCAGCACTCCACGCAAATGGCGGGGTGCACCATTTTGTGTTTCAATGGATTGGATTAATGAAGACAGTCTTTTGTGATCTGCCGGTCACGCCCAGGCGTGAGAACCCGTGACCCTCCCGCCAAAGGCGGGATGCTCTACCTTGCTGATCGGTGAATTTGAATTAAAAATGGAATAAAAAAAAGACTGCCTAAAAAAGACAGTCTTTTGTGATCTGCCGGTCACGCCCAGGCGTGAGAACCCGTGACCCT
>CAYNTB010000090.1:0-223 GCA_964399905.1 uncultured Bacteroidales bacterium
TCTAACCTGCCTTTGATCTGTGGGGGGCAATTCGTATAATTCGGGCAATAGTGATTTGCTTCCCCTTCTTTACGAAACAATTCCGAACCGCATTCAGGGCAATGCGTAATGAACCTGACTTGCTTTGCCTCTTCTTTGCGTTTCGATAGTTCAACATTTACAATTTTGGGGATAATTTCTCCGCCTTTTTCAATATAAACCTGGTCGCCTATTCTTACATCCA
>CAYNTB010000090.1:261-7692 GCA_964399905.1 uncultured Bacteroidales bacterium
GTTTCCGGATCACCGCCGTTCAGGAGAGCAATTTCGATGATATCCGCATTGTGCAGGGATGCACGCTTTACCGTTGTTCCGAGCAAAAGGGTTGGTTTTAAATTAGCGACTGGCGTAATGGAACCTGTGCGCCCAACCTGGTAGTCGATGGAAAGAAGTTCGGTAAGTGCCCTTTCGGTTTTAAATTTATAGGCGATGGCCCACCTGGGCGATTTAGCTGTAAACCCAAGCTGGTTCTGTTGTCGTAAATCATTTACTTTGATTACAACACCGTCAATATCAAAGGGTAGTGTTTTACGGGCTGTATCCCAATCGCGGATAAATTCAAAAATTTCACTTGTATTCCGGCAAATAGCCATATTATTTGATATTTTAAATCCCCATTTTTTTGCTTCAAGTAGATTTTGATAATGGGTTGGGTATGGTAACTGATCACCATACATCAGATATAAGAAACAGTCAAGTGGTCTTTTGGCTACTTCGCCTGAATCCTGCATTTTGAGGGTTCCGGAAGCGGCATTTCGGGGATTGGCAAAAGGTGTTTCTCCGATTTCGATTCTCTCTTCATTCAATTCTTTGAAACCCTGATGCGGATAAAATATTTCGCCCCTTATTTCGAATTCGGAAGGATAGTCGCCATGTAGTTTTAATGGGATTGATTTGATGGTTTTAACATTTGCAGTAATATCGTCTCCGCGACTTCCATCTCCTCTTGTCACAGCCTGGGTTAATATTCCATCCTGATAGCTTAGCCCTATGGCGACCCCATCAAATTTTAATTCGCAAACATATTCAAATTCATCGGTAAGTAATTTTCTAATGCGCTGGTCGAATTCAAGTATTTCGGCTTCTGAATAAGTATTGCCGAGCGATAGCATGGGATATTTATGTTCTACCTGCTTAAATTCTTTTATGATGTCTCCACCCACCCTTTGCGATGGAGATTCAGGTGATTTCAGTGCTGGAAATTTCTTTTCCAGTTCCACTAATTTTTCAAGTAATTGATCAAAATCGTAATCAGCAATCACAGGTTGAGACAAGATATAATACCTGTAATTATGAAAATTTATTTGATTGGTTAAATCCTTGATTTTATTTCTGGCTTCTTCTTCGGTCATTTCTTGGGCTTATACACACAAATATAGCATAAAAAAAGCTCCCAGGCCTGAAGCAGAGGAGCTTTTTAAAGGTTCTTTGGACCTTATCTTGACACAATTTTTTTCCAGTTTACATCTCTTGGGTTGATGCACATTACCGGAATTTGAGGCGTGTTGAAAATGATATCTTCATCATAACTTCCAAGAATAAAATTACTCAAACCTTTCGAAGGGTTGGTCATAATCATGATCAGCTCGGAGTTAATGCTTGTTGCATAATCAACCACCTGTTTTTCAAAACCGGCAGATTTTGGGGCAACCTTAATTGTATAACTAACTTTACTTTCGTCGAAATGTTTTGCGATCGATGCAACAGTTGCATTGATACTTTCATTATTCAACTGGTAGATATGAATTTTTGCATTAAATACCTTGGCAATATATTCGGCCCATTTTGTTTTGTCCCATGGTCCGTAATCGCTGGTAATTGGAAGAACGATGTCTTTAAAGGTTTTTTCAAACGGACGTTTTTGAACGATGATTACCGGAGATTCAGAACTGGTAACGACCTTAAGCGCAAAACTTCCGGTTACTTTCTGCATACCAACTTTGCCATGTGTTCCCATAAATAACAGATTGGCTCCAATATCTTTAGCAGTCTGCCCGATTGTAGTAAAAATACTTCCTTTACGCAGTAAAGTTTTGACTTCAACGCCAAAATTCTTTTTTACTTCATTTGCAATGTTTTCGAGTTTGCCGGTTGCAGAAGTATCATCACCATCAACAACGTGAAGCAAACAGATTTTATAATTAAGAAGTTTTGCCGCTTTTGCAGCCATATCGATGGCATTGTTTCCAACTTCTGAAAAATCAGTAGGTACCAATAAAATGTTGTTCATTTTTGTTTCCATGTAAGTTCAATATTTTTGAGTTGATATTTTTCTTTCACAAATATAGAAATATTTTGTTGAAATAATTAATAATAAAGAATGCTTTTTAAACCGCTAATAATTCTTTGATTTGATTCAGGTTACGTAATTTTTGTTCTCTCCGTAATCGAATGGCACATTGCGTAAAATAATGGTGTGAACTTAAAAATTCAACCTGTAAATGATACCATTCTTTTAGATTCATCTTTTTTATTCCCAATATGTTCCATTCATGAAATAAACGAACAGAAATCATGAAAAAATCCTCCCTGCCCAAATAGTCAAGATCAGCATCACAGAGTATTTGTTCCAAAAAATTAGTGGCTCCCTGTGGCAACTGGGTGGTAAGTATCATTTGTGCGATCTGATTGATTTCATCTGATGAATATCCAAATTTTGGCAATACTTCGTGCACAATTTCAGCGGAAGCCACTTCATGGCCGATGTATGTTTTTATGATCCCTGAATCGTGAAAAACTGCGCTTGTTTTTATTAATTCGAGTTCATATTGTTTCACCCCTTCTTTTTCGGCAATAATAATGGCTGCGTTTAAAACGTCATATGTATGCTCGATGCGGTGATATTCCAAACGAGGATCAAGCTCTCGCTTCATTCTCTTTATGATATATTCTTTAGCTCCGGTAAAATCCATAATCATTCATAAATTACATTCTTATTTCTCATCAATTACTTCTATTCCATCCCAATCTTTTGGAATACCATTTTTAATAAATCGATTGCAGCGAGAGATATATAATTCGGCTGCCTTATCATATTTGTTTTTTTTGCAAACTTCTTTAAATAATGAAATAGCCCCTTGTAAATCTTTGTTTTTGTATAATTGGAGGGCCTTGCTGATTTTTTTTTTGGTTTGGGTTTTCAGCTCTTTTATGTTGAGGGGTTCTCCATCAATGATTTCAAATACATAAACGGCCTCTCTTTTTCCTTTAACCTTTACAATATCTACAAACCTGAAATTATAATGGCTAGGGTCGTTCAGTTTTATTAAAGTATCTTCGGAAATAATGATAGATCCACCATACATTTTTGTTAATCCTTCAATTCTGGAGGCAAGGTTAACGGCATCTGAAATAACGGTTCCGTCCATTCGGCCTTCACCTCCCACTATTCCAAGCATCAGGTTGCCGGTGTGTATTCCGATACCGCTATCAATAGGTGGTTTGCCAAACTGGCCCATTACCTGGTTAAATTCCTGAAGCTTGATTCTCATTTCAATGGCGGCATTAAGTGCATCTTCAGGGCTCTCACTAAAAATTGCCATGATCGAATCACCCATAAATTTGTCGATGAAGCCATGATTATTCCGAATGACGGGTTCCATATAACCCAGGTAATTGTTCAGGAAATCGAAGTTTTCTTTTGGGGTCATTTCTTCCGAAATGGTAGTAAAAGACCTTATGTCAGTGAACAAAATGGTCATCTCTTTCTGAATCTGGTCGCCCAACTGAACGTCGGCAATGCTGTCCTTGCCCAAAAACTCAATAAACTGCCTGGGTACAAATCTGGAATTTGCTTTATTGATCCTTGAAATATTGTTAAAATAATCCTTTAACTTCTGCGACATTTCATTAAAACCTTCGGTGAGTTCACCGATTTCGTCGTTGGTTCTTACGATACTGAATTGATCAAGTTCACCCTGGCCTGTAAGCTGCATATTAGCCAATAGTTCTTTAACCGGCCCTACAATTCCTTCCGTTGTCCATCTGATAAACAGAAAGATGTAGAAGAGTGATATCAGAATTCCGGTGAAAATGCCTACAAACATCAAAATACTATCAAATGCATTGATGTAGAAAAAACTCTGATAATCGTTGATTGTAAAATCAGAGAAAAAAGTCAGGTATTTCCCAAAAAGAATTTTTAAATGCGCATCGCTGATATTGGCCAACTCGAGGTCGGCTATTCTCGTCCTGCTCAGGAACATATAAAAAATAACGATTATCAGCGGCAATAAGGTTGTCATCCCGCTCGAAACCCATAATCGATTTCTGATTCGTCCGATTTTAATATTAAAAATTCTTTTCTTTAATTCTTCAGCACTAAAAATATGCTCAATGTATTTTATGTGAACACGGTGCTTTTGCCAGTAATACACAAAAAGGATCGTTAAAATAGTGGCAATTAGTGAGATGAAAAAGAATTGCATATGAAAACGACTGGTGAGTTCATCCACATTATTGTCGAATACAAGTGTATAAAGTGTGTAAACCAAGCCAACAGCATAGGGGACCAGGAGAATCAGACTGTTGATTACAGGCGATTTGATGAGGAACTTTTTACAATACATAAAAAGCTTGTCCTGGATTGGTTTGCCTTTTCTTTTTTTCTTGAAAAATATTTTGAATGGCAGGTTGTACGCAAAGCCGGCCAGAAAACTCAAGAGAAGAAGTTTTAATAGTATGCCAAGGATTAGGAAAAATTTATTTTCTGTCTGCAAATTTTCTCTGCTGAAGTTGACAGGTTCGGTAGCGGCTCTCGATACTTGTTTGTTTAGAATTGAATCAATTGCATTTTCGATTGAATCAATCGATTGATTCATAATATATTTATTTGTACTTAATGCAGTTGAAATGATTTGTTGATGATTTAATTCATTTCTGCTGATGGTATCTGTGTTTAGAGAATCAGAGAGGGATGCCGGAACTTCCGAACCTTGAACTGAATTAACCCCCGGGAACCATTCTGGCGAATATTTTAAAAAGAGAATTCCGATAATAGGCATCACCAAAAAAAGGTATAAAATGGTGGAAAAGAAATAAATTCTTAAACCATAATATTTCGGTATCCCTTTATTAATCCTTTTCATTAACAGTTTTCAGTTTAAAAAGTTAAATAATTAAGGCAATAAATTTAAACAAATTAGTTTAAATACGAAGTTGATTGTTGTTCATAAAAAAAACCGGACTGAAATATTCAATCCGGTTCATGGTCTTTTTTTATGAAATCTTATTTTTCAGCGAGTGCTTGTACTTTGTCCAAAACCCGCATGAGGTTTCCGCCCCAAATCTTTTTTATGTCATTTTCTGTATAGCCTCTTTTAACAAGTTCAAGGGTAATATTTCCCATCTGGCTGGCGTCATAACAGTCTGAAACACCGCCGCCACCATCAAAGTCGGTGCCGATGCCTACATGGTCGATTCCGGCTATTTTAACGATGTGATCGATATGGTCAACAACATCAGAAACGTTGGCAAGAATTTGTGGGTACAACTCATCTATTAAATTCCAATCTCGTCTTGCATTGGCAAGTTCTTCTTCTGATAATCCTTGAAAACGGCGGCCATATTTTTCTCTCAATGCTCTTCTCATGCTGTCTCTTTCAGGTTGAGGAACCGGTGTTTTTACATAAGCACTTAGAATACACATCTGAATAACACCCCCGTTTTCGGCAAGTTTTTTTAGCATATCATCTTTCAGGTTCCTAGGATTGTTGCAAAGTTCCCAGGCGCATGAGTGAGATGCAATAATGGGAGCCTTTGATAATTCAATAACATCATAAAAAGATTCATCTGATGCATGCGATAGGTCAATCATAATCCCGGTCTTATTCATTTCTTTTACAACCTCTTCTCCAAATGCTGACAGGCCGTGGTATTCAGTTGTGTCTGTAGATGAATCACAAATGTCGTTATTATGCGAGTGGCAAAGGGTGATATAAAGCACCCCTTTTTTTTGATATTCTTTAACCAATGAAATATCGTTTCCCAAAGGGTATCCGTTTTCTATGCCAATAAATAAGGCTCTTTTCCCTTCTTTTTCAAGATCATAAGCCTGTTTTGAATTCAGCGCAATTCCGGCCCTGTCTTTATTTTTATCGGCTTCGCGATAAATTGATTCAATAATTTTATCAACCCGCTCCTTGGCTTGCTGATTGGCTTCAGGGTTTCTCGGGCCTTGTCCAATATATGCTGCCAAAAAGATGCCATCAAGGCCTCCTTCTTCCATTCTGCTGAGATCAACTTTGCTTCTTCCGTTCGAAGAATTATCTACCGCGAAATCATAGTTCTCATCCGAAAAATTCATGGGAGTGTCAGTATGAGAATCAACCGTAAAAACCTTGTTGTGGATATAGGCTGCTTTTTCTTCAATACTGTTAAATTTGGGCTCAAGTGAGCATGCCTGCAATATGATTGCAAGAAAAACGAAGGATAGTAAATTTTTCATCTTATTAATATAGGTTAATAAATTCGTAAGCATTTCCCGACCAATCGAGAAATTTGATAAAATCCTTAAACGAAAGTACTAAAGTTGCTGTATTATCATTGGGGTGGAAGCTAATCTTTTCGACATGCTCCAGGTTTTTATCGATGAATATATGTACATGATTTTCAAGATCATTAATTATCCCAAATGGGGAGACGGAACCAGCAAGCAATCCGAGGTATTTATCAAGTCGTTTCGCTGATGCAAAACTGATTTTCCCTTGTTTTAGTTTTTGCTCAAGATCTTTGATTGCCAGCGATTTTCGATGATCAATCAGGACCAGGTAATGCTTGTTTCCTTTGTGGTTCCTGAAAAATAAATTTTTACAATGTGCAGAATCGATATCGGCCCAATATTTTGAAGCTTCCTCAACTGTTGGAACCGGAGGATGTTCAGTCATAATATATTTAATATTCAGCTCAGACAAAACCCTGAAAACTTTATCTCTTCTGTTCAAATTGTTTAATTCTTTTGTCATTTGAATATATAGTCAAATTACACTTAGAGCTTTTTCATTTTTTGTTTTAAGAATCTTGCGGTATAGGATTTATCGTTGTGGATAAGATCTTCAGGTGTTCCCTCAAAAACGATGTTTCCTCCCTTATCACCGCCTTCAGGTCCCAGGTCAATGATCCAATCAGCAGATTTTATAATTTCCGAATTGTGTTCGATAATTACCAGGGTATGCCCTTTATTAATAAGGGCGCGGAATGCAGAGAGTAAATTTGAAATGTCGTGGAAATGAAGCCCGGTGGTAGGTTCGTCGAAAATAAACAAAGTCGGATTTTCTGAAACTCCTTTCGAAAGAAAATAAGCCAGTTTTATTCGTTGTGCCTCGCCTCCGCTCATGGTACTTGAAGGCTGGCCAAGCCCCAAATATCCAAGTCCAACATCCTGAAGTGGTTTTAATCGCGCAATGATCCTTTTTTCAGCAGCTGTTATTTTATCTCCACCATCAAAAAATACGATGGATTCATCGATGGTCATGTTTAAGATGTCAGAAATAGATTTCTCTTTGTATTTAATGTCAAGCACTTCTTCCTTAAACCTGCTTCCATGGCATTCTTCGCAGATCAATTGTATATCGGCCATGAATTGCATCTCAATATTGACGGTACCTTCACCTTCACATACTTCGCACCTCCCGCCACTAATATTAAAGGAAAAATAACCGGGTTTAT
>CAYNTB010000091.1:0-7671 GCA_964399905.1 uncultured Bacteroidales bacterium
AGCCTCCATTGGTTTGGACGGCAAGCCGAAAGTCAGTCCTTTTCAGTTAATGTTTGAAGAAGACCGCAAAATATGGTTCTGTACGTCAAACCAAAAAGAAGTATACAAAGAACTACAAAAACAACCATACGTCGAACTTTGTGCTTCAGCAAAAGACATATCATGGTTAAGGCTTGAAGGAAAAGTAGTTTTTTCTGAAAATTTGGCAATCAAAGAAAAAGTGCTTGAAACAAGCCCGCTTGTAAAAAGTATTTATAATGTTGCAGAGAATCCGGCTTTTGAGATTTTTTATCTGGAAGGCATTACTGCATCCATTTCCAGGATCGGGCATCCTCCGAAGATTTTTAGCTTTTAGTTATCAATGATATGTGCAGGCGGGATAAATTCCACAGAAGCATTGTATTTGTGGAGGATTAATCAAATAATCAATCAGAAAATTAGCAATCCGGCTTTTTTACCATTTCTTTAATTTAGTTTCATCCACCGCTGTAATCAAAGCACGGGCCAACACCAGGGTTGAATCTATCAAGGGAATATTGTTAAAATACTTTTCGGGCATGGCCAAAGGTATTTCAGTACAACCCAGAACGATCGCTTCAGCACCTTTTGATAGAAGCGATTTGGAAGCATTGTTTAAAATATCCAGCGACTGGCTGCTGATATTATTGGGTTCCGATTTAATGCCAAAAACAGGGTGATATATGGCCTCATGAACCTGCTCAACTTCCTGTTCGCTTACATTCATTACTTCGAGTCCAAATTTTTCGATCCGGTTGTATTGCTTTGTTTTGAAGGTTCCTGAGGTGCCCAAAATGCCAACTTTCTGAACTTCAGGAAATTGCTTTCGTATAAAACGCCCCACTTCCTCAATCATATGAAGCAGGCGAATTTTCGACCCATTCTTTCTTAATTCATCTTCAATTACGCCATAAATTTCAGGTGCATGTGCCGAGTTGCAGGGCAAACCGGCCACGGTCGCTCCCATCGATTCGAGTTTTATCAGAATATCGGCAATGGCATAAGCAGGATTCTTTTTGATGATACCCAATATATATTCAGTCCGGTCGCCGATAAATTCAGGTGCCGAGTATAAAATCTGTGCAATATGTTCCTGATCCTTTCCTGCAATTGTTTGGTTTACAATTTTCTTCGAAAGGTCAATGCCTGCAATCGGCCCCATACCTCCAACGATTCCTATCATACCTTTTTTCATTTTAACATTTTGTTGATCAAGGGAATGACTTCTTTAGGGCGTCACTCCCCTGATTCTATCTAATTATTTCTCGCTTCAAGAATCAAATTAAGGAGTGTGCCAAATTCATCTGCACTTACTGAATTACCACGAATAAATGTATCAACCCGATGCACAACTACCATATTGTATTCAGGAATAACCATGATATAATGGCCACCTGCGCCCCTTGCAGAATAGGTACCTTCAGGGACATCAACATTTGGTAAATGTGGGAATTTATTGTATTTACGCGAAACCCACCACATATAACCATAGCCATCGCTTGCATACAAAGTTGCATCAGAATGATATCTTGTACTCTCCTCAACCCACTCTTTAGCAATTATCTGTTTGCCATCCCAGTTTCCCTTGTTCAGCATCAATAAACCGAAACGTGCACAATCGTGTGCAGTGATAATGAATGGATAAGCGGCATGAATGGATTCTTCACCAGTCACATATTCGCCATCTTCCACTTCATAACTCTCCATCCCGATAGGATCCGCAATGGACGCTTTAAGTGCTTCAAATATCTTCTTGCCGGTAAATTTTTCAAAGATGGTGCCGGCTGCATTAAAATCCCAATTGTTGTAATACCAGTGTGTCCCCGGTTTCTCAGTATGCCTTGGTGGCTTGCGGTCTTTCATCCCCTGCGATTCATATAAAGCATCATGATAAATACCAGAACGTGCCTTTAAACAATCGCGGATGGTCGCTTGATTTTCAACATCAGATAAAGGAGGAACATCATCAATTCCAATTTCTTTCATTGTTTTATCCAGATCAATAGTTCCATTCAACACATATTGCCCATACATTTCACTTAAGAAGCTTTTGCGCATGGAATGGGTCCTGAATTTCCGGTCAACTTCACCCCATTCATCAACAATAACTCCATTTTCAACAATGACAACCGCAGAGGTTTTAATTGTTTCAGAATATTCCCTGGCCTTTTCAAGCTTTTCCGGCGAATAACCCATTGAAAGAATATCGGTTGCCTTATCCCAATGATTGCCCGGAAATACGGTTTTTTGTGAGTAAACAGATAAATTGAAAGAAAGGAACAAAACAATAGAAATTATTCCTAAATTAGAGGTGAACTTTTTCATGATGAGATTAAATTATCAGCTTAGTATTTAATTTTAAAATTACCAATTTCAGTAATAACTCCTAATAAAAATTCCAATTAAAATTTTGCACCATGATCAAAAACAGCATTAAATTTATGATGATCATTCTCACAGTTTTGTTTATTTCCTGTGACAGTGATGACGATGACAAAGAATTCAAAATTGGCGTCGCAACCTTCTCACATGAAACCTGTACCTTTTGTCCAACACCTACAGGTATCGAAGAATTTGAATTTTATGGCCCTCCATTGGTCGGCGATGAAGTATTGACTGCCGCAGATTATATCGAAGGCTTCGTAAACCAGGCCAGCGAATTAGACGGGCTGAATCTTGTTGGTATCACCTCTCCCCGCGGAGCTAAAGGTGGTTCATCCGGAAGCTGGATCACCCAGGAAGCTTTTGATAAATATACAAATCTGATGATGAAGGACCTTGAAGAAAAAGGGCCATTTGATGCTGTGTATCTTTCATTGCATGGAGCCATGGCCGTTACCGGCATTCCAAAACCTGAAGCAGAAATTGTAAGGCGATTAAGAACAGTGGTAGGAGATATCCCAATTTTCGTCACCCTCGACCTGCATGCCAATGAAGACCATGAATTGAGCGATGCAGCCGATGCAGTTTTCATTATTAAACGATATCCGCATTATGATTCCTATTTACAGGGCGAACGTGCTGCCCGTTTATTGAACCTTACCCTACAGGGAAAATATACGCCTACCATGGCAACCCGAAAGCCCGGAATTATTACACCCAGTGTTTACCAGGGAACCGGTGTTTCACCGGCCATGGAGATTATGGAAAAAGCAAGGCGCATCGAAGAGCAATATCCGGGGATTTATGTTTCGGTGGCCTTTGGGTTTGCATACGCTGATGTGCCCGATGTTGGGGCAACCGTTATGGTAATCACAAATAATGATCAGAAGCGTGCAGATGAGATCGCCGATGAAATGAGTGATTATAGCTGGCAACGTAGGCTCGAATTTGCAGGGAAAAAGCTGCCCAAAACCGAGGAAGGCGTCAAGTTAAGCATTGAAGCAGCCAAAGCTGGTAAAACCCCTGTCATTATTGCCGACCACTCAGATCGAACCGGTAATTCCACTCATATATTGGCTGAACTCATGAAGCAAGGTGCCGAGAATTTCTGCATTGCTACCATATCTGACCAACTGGCTCTTGAAACTTTGGAAGCAAATGAAGCAAAAATCGGGGATGAAGTTTCACTGGATGTTGGTGGATATGAGGATGAATTTGCAGGAAATCCTGTTCCTATTAAAGGGATACTTGAATTTTTTGATACCTATGGGCGTTCCGATAAAGTAGCAGTGGTTAAATTTGGAAATAACAATCGCGTAATCATTACACCGGTACTCAATCAGGTTACGACTGCCGGAATTTTTAAAAATTTAAATATTGACATCAATGAGCTGGACATCATTGCGTTAAAATCAAGGGTTCATTTCCGTAGGGGATTTTATGAAAATGGACTGGCTGGTGCAATCTTCGAAATTGATGCCCCTGGCCTGGGGCCAGCCGACCTGACAAGCATTTCGTATAAAAATATTCCGGATAATTTATACCCCTTATCAAGAAAGGATTGATAATTGATTAAATACCCGTTATAGATAAATGAGAAATGGGTGGTATAATAATTACCACTCATTTTCTTATTTTAAGATGTTCAGTACTTCTTTTATCGGTATTGCTTTAACGGTGCGGCCCTTATCTCCGGTGGTAGTTGTAGCCATAAACAATGAATTATAAACAGCTTCCTGTGTGGCTTCCTCAACTGCCTGGAATAGTGCTGTCATACTTCCATTCATAAGCAATGGCGGAACCTCAAAAGTTCCTGTTTTACTCTGATAAGGAATGGTATAAGCCGTTGAAAAGGCAATGGCAAAATCACCCGATGAATTTGACATAACATTGGTTGTGCGCCCCATACCAATAAATGCTCTTTTTGCCAGTCGTTCAAGGTTTCGTGGCGAAATTGGGGCATCAGTTGCAATGACTATCATGCAGGATCCATCTTCTGATTTTTCAATTTCGTTGCTTTTTATGATAGAAGTTATTGGCTTACCATCAATAATTAGTTCCCTTCCAAAATTCGATTGTAATAATACGCCAACTGTATATTGATTCCCATTAACAGAAACTGTTTTTCTGGAAGCAGAACCTATGCCTCCTTTAAAACCCAAAGCAGTGGTTCCGGTTCCTGCACCCACACATCCTTCATCAAATTTACCAATTTGGGCTGCTTTGATAGCTTCCAGCACATGACCGGCCTTGATATGCTGCCCCCTGATATCGTTTAAAAACCCATCGTTTGTTTCCCCTACAACCGCATTCACCGATCGTACATCTTCATTACCGCTCTGCTCAATGGTATATTTAACAACAGCTTCAACAGCAGTACCTACATTTAGTGTATTTGTTAGTATAATTGGGGTTTCAATTTCGCCCAGTTCGATTACCTGTGTCGAGCCGGCCAATTTACCGAAACTGTTAAAACAATAGATGGCTGCAGGAACTTTATTCTGAAAAATATTGCCCCCATGAGGTAAGATTGCGGTAACCCCGGTTCTTATCTGATCGCCGGAATTCAAGGTATAATGTCCGACCCTGACACCTTCCACATCTGTGATCATATTCAAAGAACCCTTTTCGAGCCCACCTACCCTAATTCCAAAATCGGCTGCCCTACCACGCTCTTGTCCGGTTTGCGAAAAAGCAATTGAATAAATAATTGTAAAGATGATCAATAGAAATTTTTGCATGATAATAAGTATTAAATGTTCATCAATAAAGAAGTCGTTCTTTGCTGTAAATAAAACATTTGAAAGTTATGAAAAAATTCAGGTTTTTATGATAAATATCATTAGTTAAATTTTTAACAAAGGAGTTATTTATTTATATATTTGCATATCTAATTATTTAAATAGAAGCTTACAAAAATTTAACTCAATAATCACTCAAACAAATTTTTATGAAACGAAGACAAAATTTAAAAAGCAGGCTGACAATCATAACATTATCAATATTAATGGCCAGCATCAATGCTTTCGCAACAGACGGTTATTTTGGTGTTGGATATGGAACCAAAAGTAACGGTATGGCCGGAGCTGGAATTGCACTTTTTCAGAATTCTTTATTCGGAGCAAATAACCCGGCAGGCCTGGTTTTTCTAGGAGATAAATACGGGCTTAGTCTGGCTCTTTTTAATCCAAACAGATCATACACAGTGACTGGAAATCCAAGTGGATATCCTGGTACTTTCGGGCTTACCCCGGGTGAAGTAAAAAGTGAATCAAATACTTTCCTAATGCCTGCCGTATCTGCAAACTGGATGCTTAATGAGGAGAGTGCATTCAATATTTCACTCTTCGGTAATGGTGGTATGAATACTGATTATCCCACCGCCACTTTTTATGGCTCAAACCCAACCGGCGTTAACTTGATGCAAATGTTCGGGGCATTTACCTATTCTCGCAAACTAGGCGACCAATGGAGCATTGGTATTACCGCAATGACCGCATGGCAGTCTTTTGAGGTTAAAGGATTAGAAGCTTTCTCGAATTTTTCTTCGGATCCGGCTAAACTTACAAATAATGGTGCAAGCAGTGCATTTGGCTTTGGCGGCAAAATTGGAATCTATGGTCAAATTGCAGAAGGATTTAGTTTCGGTGCCACCTATCAGTCTAAAATATCAATGGGACAATTCGATGACTATGCTGGTCTGTTTGCTGAAGAAGGAGATTTTGATGTTCCGGCAACATGGACAGCCGGTATTGCCTACGAATTTGTACCTGACAAACTGGTTTTAGCCCTTGATATTAAACAAATTTTTTATAGTAAAGTTAAATCCATTGCCAACACCATGATGAATGCAAACGGACCAAATTTCCCAATGGGAACAGAAACCGGTGCAGGTTTTGGGTGGCAGGATATGACGATATTGAAGGCAGGTCTCGAATTCAACGCTACCAAAGATTGGACCTTGAGAACCGGATATTCAACTGGTAAAAACCCGGTTCAGGAAAGTGAGGTAATGTTCAATATATTGGCACCAGGAGTAATTGATGATCACATCACCTTTGGTTTTTCAAAAAAAATGGGAAATCAAGAACTGAATTTTGCAATTGTTCGTGCGCTGTCAAATACCGTTTCGGGTCCAAACCCGATGGAGGCTCCAAGTCAGCAAACTATTGGTTTAACAATGAGTCAATGGATTTTTGAGATTGGTTTTACTTTCTAAATAAATTCTATATTTTCCAAAAAAGGCCATCAAAGTGATGGCCTTTTTTTATTTCAAGCATTCTTTTCAGCCTCCTTCCAAGCCATTTAATTATATTTGTCCCGCAAAATAATCATATGTTCGAATTTCATAAAGATAAGCAGCGATATTTTGAGATGCAGTTTCGCACTTCACGCGAATATATTATTCCATTTGTGAAACCTTTTCTTGAATATCAAAATGTTTTGGAAATTCTTGAAATCGGATGTGCGGAAGCCGGGGTTTTAAAAGCTTTTCTTGAAGATGGACACCGTTGTACCGGGGTTGAACTAAGTACAAGCAGGGCTGAACTTGCCAGATCATTTTTGAACAAAGAAATTAATGAAGGTAAGCTTGAGATTATAAATAAAAACATCTTTGAGCTTGAAGACAATATTTATGATCAAAAATTTAATCTGATCATTTTAAAGGATGTGATCGAACATTTGCCAAAGCAGCAGGAATTTATCAGGGATCTTAAAAAATTTCTGGCACCGGGCGGGCGGATATTTTTCGGATTCCCACCCTGGCAAATGCCATTTGGCGGACATCAGCAAATCTGCAAAAGTAAATTTCTGGCAAATCTGCCGTATTTTCATTTGTTCCCAACTTCAATTTATTCCGGAATTTTAAAATTATTCGGAGAGCGTGACAAATTAATCGATGAATTAATCGAAATTAAAAGCTGCGGAATTTCGATAGAAAGATTTAACAGAATAACTAACGCCGAAGGATTCAGTGCTGATAACAAGATTTTATTTCTGATCAACCCGATCTATCAATATAAATTCAAACTGACGGTCAGAAAGCAATCAAAACTGATATCCGGAATCCCGTATTTAAGAAATTATTTAACAACTGCGGTCTATTATCTGATTAAACCGGTTTAGAATTTTAATACTTCCTTTAGGGCCTTGTAGCCGTTTGCACTTACTCTAAGTCTGGCCTGGTCTTTCAAAATGGCAAGATAACTATCCTTTTCATAGCGTTCAAGCTTATCCAATGCAACAATATTGATGATGGCCGAACGGTGT
>CAYNTB010000092.1:0-3266 GCA_964399905.1 uncultured Bacteroidales bacterium
GTCCAATAAATTCGAAATGCTTGCTTTGTGGATGTCCGAACACGGTAGAAGAAATTTTTCATCTTTATGTTTTCTGATAATATCAATCAGGTCGGCAAAGTTTTGTTTACCGTGAAATATTTTGCGTTTTCGGTATTGAACGTATTTCTGGAGATAAAAAGCAGTGGATTCAGAAATACAAAAATATTTCATCGAATCAGGGACTTCCAGCCTGAGTTCTTTGGCGATTCTGAAGAAATGGTCAACAGCACTTCTACTGGTAAAAATTACGGCAGTATGATCTAAAATATTTACCCGGTCTTTCCGGAAATCTTTTGAAGAAATACCTTCTATCTTAATGAATTTTTGAAACTCGATATTAAGTTTGTATTTCTTTGCTAAATCTCCGTAAGGTGATTTCTCAAGATCAAGTGGCTTTGGTTGAGAAACAAGAATGTTCTTAATTTTCAATTTTCCAGCGTTTTAAGTTCAAGTTCAATATTTACCCCTAAATCATATAAGTATTAATAACTAATTTCCCAATGATAACAACAGGTATAAATTCCAGCGTGCAAAGATATAAAAATAAATGCAGAATTGAAAAAATAGAACTTGACATGCCGACCACTAATTCTCTATATATTCTCATCATCATTCCTATGGCATAAACAGAACAGGCCAATAAAAGGAAAATATCCATTTGTGTATAGAAATATAAACTGATAAACGGCAACACAAGTATGCCAATTACAAGGTTGAAAATGAGGATATTGGAAAGTAGTTCGAAGGATTGTCTCTGGGTTTTAAATAAGGCAGATGTAAATTGAATGAAAATTGTTTTGTATATAAAAAAGCCGGTAAGAACCGCCGCCAGTAAGGCATAGCGTGTAAAACCGAACTCAATGTTCATCTCATCCGTCGAATAGTGTTCGATTACTGCATAAAACATTAAAGGGATTGAGATCAGATAAATAAATGAACTCAGAAGGAAAGATCTTTTTTTAAATGGGTTTCCTTCCCTGATTAGTTGGTGTGCGTGATTTTTCCCAAATACGGCCCTAAAATTCTGAAACAAACTTTTTTGAAATAAAAAATTGACAATTGCCAAAAAAATAAAACCACCGATCAGTAAAATGGTGATCCATTCAGATACGATGATTTGGTCTTTATGCTCGGGCATATATTTTACGATTCCTTTCTCGGTAATGAATCGTTTTGGTAATTGAGCGCCTGAGTCAGAACTCCTGCTTTCAATCGTGTCCATTACAGAATTTAAAATTTGGTAGTTTGAAGTATCGATTGAAACAGATGGGTTTTGGAGCATATGCAGCACAGAGTCTTGGTTCATTAGCGCAACGAATATGTTTATTTAAAAGTATTCTAAGCTGTAAAATTAATCATTAATTTTCTATAACAATAAATGCCTATTTGTTATATTTGTTAAAATCAATTATGAATGATTGATTTCAATTTTCACTTAATCCTAAATAATCTTTTATTATGTTCAATTTAATTATTTTTGGCCCCCCCGGTTCGGGTAAAGGGACACAATCTGTAAAGTTAGCCGAAAAATATAAGCTGAAGCACATCTCCACTGGGGATATTCTCCGGAATGAAGTAAAGATGCAAACAGAGCTTGGAAAAAAGGCGAAGGCAATTATGAACAAAGGCGAATTGGTGCCCGACGAGCTTTTAATACAGATTTTACATTCAGTAATTGAAAATAATAAGATGGTTAAAGGTTTTATCTTTGACGGATTCCCAAGAACCACTGTTCAGGCAGAGGCACTCGATCAATTAATGAATAAGGTGAATTCAAAAATCAGTTGTGTGGTTTCTTTGGAAGTTGAAGATGATGAGGTTGTAAAACGCTTACTTAAACGTGCAGAAATCGAAGGGCGCAAGGATGATAATGCCGAAACTATCCAGAATCGATTAAATGTATATAAAACCCAAACAGCACCCTTGCTCAATTATTATGAAGCGCAAAAAAAATTGCATATAGTTGAAGGTAAGGGAACAATTGATGATATTTTCGAAAACATTTGTTTAAAATTGGGATAGTTTTTAAACGGTTTATTTGCCTAAAGGTATAAGTAGGTTGCTATTTTTTCCATAATTTCAGAGGCTTTCCCTTTGATGAATACATCTGTGATGGTATCTGTAAAATGTGATTCCTGAATATTGATCTCGATAATAATAGCACCGTTTTCTTTCGCTTTTACAGGAATATCAGCCGCCGGCAATACTTCGGCATTTGTCCCGATAATGATAAAAACATCTGCTTTTAAGGATTCTTCGGTGGATCTTTTTAAAGCAAACGCCGGTATCTTTTCATTAAAAAATACGATGTCGGGTTTAAGTATTCCTTTGCAAATATAGCAGGTAGGGGGTAGGAAATTCAAATCGACAAAGTTTAGCTCATATTCGGTGGAACATTCAATACAGGATAAAGTTCTGCTGGTTCCATGAAGTTCATAAACATATTTTGAACCAGCCTTTTGGTGAAGGTTGTCTATGTTTTGGGTAATGATGGATTCAATAAACCCCCTCTTTTCCATCTTGGCCAGGGCGATATGTGCCGGATTGGGTTGTGCCTGGTCAAACATATCGTAGAAAACATGTTTGATTTTTTTCCAGGATTCGAGGGGCTTTTTATGAAAATATTCAATTTCAACAAAAATCGGATCATGCTTGTTCCATAAACCGTTGGCTCCCCTGAATGGAGGGATTCCGCTTTCTACTGAAATCCCGGCACCTGTAAAAGCAACCGCATACTTTGCCGTTCTTATTAATTCGGCTGCTTTTTCTATCTTTTCAAGTTTAAGCATAATTTGATCCATGCATATGCAATGCAGCAATTTTCAACAATTAGTTTTTCTTTATGTTTTAGACGAGGTCGGTCGAAACATCAACTGTTGAATCAGCATTAAATTTGATTTTGAATTTCATTTTCCTAAAAACACCAATCATTGCCTGGTTATCCTTGGTCGTTTGGGCATAAAACAGTTTTAATCCCCAATTTTTAGCCAAATCCAGACAATATTGAGTTAACATGATCCCCAGTTCTTTACGCTGCCAGTCGTCGGTTATTAAAATGGCATATTCAGCTGATTCATGATCCGGATCCGCTATTAATCTTCCAACACCAATGAGTTTGCGCTTTCCTTCGTGCATAATTTCGGCAACAATGGCAATTTCGCGTGCATAATCGATATAGCAAAATTGTGTGGCAATTTCGTGTGAATCATAGTGGAAATTATACCTGAATCGCGAATAAATCGAGT
>CAYNTB010000092.1:3327-6811 GCA_964399905.1 uncultured Bacteroidales bacterium
GATAAAAAAGAACATCATGATTGCCTGGCGGTATCATGGTTCATCTTCCGGCTTTATCGGCCTCAGAATAACATGTGTGCCATCGTTTAAACGATTTGAGGTTACATATTTTTCAGGATATGGGTGCAATACCAGATGTGAATATTTAGGTACCGGATTTTCAATCAGTTTTTGATCAATGATTACATGTGCATCCAGGGCAATAACTTCTTTTTCACTGACGAGTATAGGGTTGATGTCCAGTTCTTCAATTTCCGGATAATCTGCTGCAAGATAGGATAAACGGATCATGGTTTCTATCAATTTATCCACATTTTTGGGTTTTGCTCCCCGATAGCCTTTAAGAAGGGGATATATCTTCAGATCCTCAAGCATTAATCGGGCAAGGCGTTCGTTGAGCGGCGGGAAACCAAGCGATTTGTCTTCATATAATTCGGCTCCAACACCTCCCATACCGGCCATAATAACGGTTCCGAATATGGGATCTTTTTTAATTCCCAATATCATTTCGACCCCATTTTTTGAGTTGACCATCGTTTGAACTGTTACCCCTTCAATTTTAGCATCCGGCTTATAATCTTCAACATTTCTGATGATGGTGCGGTACGATATTTTTACATCCTTTTCACTCCCGACGTTCAGGATTACACCTCCGGCTGCAGTTTTATGCGGAATATCGGCAGACAATATTTTCATGACAACCGGATAACCCAATTCCTCCGCTATTTTGATTGCTTCTCTTTCATTGGTGGCAATATGTGGGCTTGCGGTAGTAATTCCGTATGTTTCCAAAAAGCTTTTCGAATCATTTTCACTCAAAACTTTGCCTTTTGTTCTCATTTTTTGGTTAAATTCTTCGCGAAGTTTATGACGGTCGTAAGTGAATCGGACGGGAACATCTTTAGGCGTTTCGAACAGGGCCTCCAGGTTTCTCGAATAACCCACAAGTGTCATAAATGCTTTAATGGCTTGCTCGGGAGTAGGGTAAACTGCAACTCCGGCATTGTTAAAAATGGAGATTCCATCCAGCATCCTTTTTCCGCCAAGCCATGCTGCCATAATAGGTTTAGAGTGGTCTTCCGATAATTTCGAGACAGCACGTGCAGTCTCTGTGGGATCGGTCATGGCTTGTGGGGTTAGAATTACCAAAACGGCATTTACATTGGGGTCGTCGAGTACGATTCTTGTAGCTTCTGCAAATCTTTCCGGTGTTGCATCTCCCAATACATCCACTGGGTTGCCATGCGACCAGTAATTGGGGAGAAAACCATTGAGCTTGTCCATGGTTTCATCCGACAAACTAACCAATTGACCTTTATTGTGAATTAATGAATCTGTTGCCATTACGCCCGGTCCACCGGCATTGGTAACAATACCCAAATTAGGGCCCTTAGGTATTCTTTTTCGGCTGATCAGATCTGTAAAATCAAAGATGTTGCCGATATCGTATACACGTGCAATACCAGCTCTTCTGAATAATGCATCGTAAATATTGTCTTCGGATGCCATGGCCCCGGTATGTGAGGCAGCGGCCTGGGCCGACTCCGGATATCGTCCCGCTTTGTAAACAATAATGGGTTTTTTGCGTGCAAATGCACGGGCTGCGGTCATAAATTTGTTAGCATTGATAATCGACTCAACATAAAGAATGATGGATTTGGTATTGGCATCCTGGCCAAAAAAATCGATTAAATCACCAAAATTCACATCCATGGCATTCCCGATCGAAACAAAATATGAGAATCCAATTTTTTCTTCCTGGGCCCAGTCTAATACCGCCGTACCAAGTGCCCCTGATTGCGATATAAATGCCACATGGCCTTTTTGTGGCATAGAACATGCGAAACTTGCATTCAGGTTTAATCCCGGAACAATAAATCCCAGACAGTTGGGACCGATAACCCGCATCCCTTTATATTTTTTTATAATCTGTTTAAGCTCATCTTCGAGTTTTTTCCCCTCTTTTCCAATTTCCTTAAATCCGGCAGATTGGATGACGATCCCGAGAATTCCTGCTTCTCCACATTCTTCAACCAACTGAGGGACCAATTTGGCATTTGTACTTATAATTGCCAAATCGGGAATTTTTGGAAGGCTTTTAACATTGGGGTAACAAGGGATCCCAAGTACAGCTTCATGTTTGGGATTCACGGGGTAAACAACTCCGCGAAAACCTCCTCCTACCAAATTGCTTAAGGTCATTCCTCCTACACTGTTCGGATCTGTTGGTACACCTACCAGGGCAATTCTTTTTGGCCTGAAAATGTTGTTTAAGGTTCGAATACTCATAGTACTTACAGTTTTTATTTGTTAATCTATTCACAAAAATACTAAACAATAGCCAATAAAAAACCCCGTTAGGACTAATTTTTGGGTTATTCAAACAAAAGAATAGATATAATTTTCTTAAGGTAGATTTTGCGTAAAAGCAAAAAAACCCCTGAAAAATATCTCAGGGGTTTGATTTCATAAAAATGTTTTAGGCTTTCTTTGGGGCTTTTGTGAATAGAATAATAAATGCTCCAATAAGACATGCTACTCCAGCAATAATAAATGGAGTAAGCCATGCAGCCGGGGTGGTTGCTCCAGCTGCTGCATCTTTAAAATACCCTGCAATCTGTGGGCCTGCTATTCCGGCAATTCCATAAGCGAAAAATACGAGTCCATAATTTCTTCCAACAGTTTTGTTGCCAAAGAAGTCGGCTGTAGCTGCTGGGAATAAAGCAAAGTTACCGCCAAAATTGAATCCAATAATTGCTGCAGCTCCTATAAACCCAACTACTGTTCCTCCCAATTTAAACAACAGGAGCATAATGATTCCCTGAATTAAACACATTAAGAAAATCGATAATTTTCTTCCAATTTTATCAGATACCACACCCCAGGCAATACGTCCTAATCCGTTTAGAATTGCATATGTAGCCATGGCTGTTCCTGCAATTGCGCTTGCCCATTCTTTGGTTGAAAGGAATTCTGCATTTGAAGGGTCTAGCGATCCTAATTTTGTATATGTTAGGGCATCAATCCCAAATAATTTAATACAATAAATTACCATTAGTCCTGCAAGGGCAGAAAAAACGAATGTTATAAACAATATATAATACTGAGGCGTTCTGATCATTTCAGCGGAGTCAAATTCGACCACACCTGATGGCGAATCGCTAGTTTTTGTTGGAGGAGTGTATCCCTTAGGCAACCATCCTTGTGGAGGATCTTTCATTACCAAGCTACCAAGAATTACCATCAGTGCAAAAATAATACCGTAAAGTATAAAAACGCTGCGTACGCCATCAAAACCGGCAATTTCTAAATTATTGAGAAGTCCACCTCCCCATGATCCAGCCCATTTCACCCAAATTGTGGCACCGAAACCAAAACCTGCAACTGCCAATCCGGTTAACATTCCTTTTTTATCAGGGAACCATTTAACACCAACTGCTATTGGTACCACATATGCCAGACCAATTCCGGATCCACCAATAAT
>CAYNTB010000092.1:6821-7665 GCA_964399905.1 uncultured Bacteroidales bacterium
GTGAAATAGTGATTCTAAGACAAAAAATATAGAAATACTAATTGTGTTATAAAAGAGCTCCCAAAGAATCCAGCCAGAATGTAGCCAATTCCTAAAACAACCCCACCAGCGATTGCTAATTTCTGGGGTCCAATAGAATTTAGTTTTCTTCCAGCCCAAATCATTACGAGGGCAAAGAAGAATAGTCCGGCTGAAAATATCCAGGCTGCTTGTCCGGCTGTAAATTGATAAGCACCATCGGCAGCAGTTAATTGTGGTGTAAATACAGACCATGCGTAAATGGCACCAAGGGCAAGTTGAATCAGAATTGCTCCAATAACAACTAACCAACGGTTCATAACTTTCTTTTCCATTTTATCGAGTTATTAGGTTAATATAATGTTAGTTAATAGGTAATAAAAAAAGGCACCCCGGAAAAATCCAAAGTGCCTTTATATATTTAATCAGTGAAGATCATTATCTTTTTACTTCAACTTTAGCACCTTCGATAATCTCTTCAACAACACCCGGATCGAGTAAGGTTGAAGTATCACCAAGGTTAGTGGCATCACCCTCACCAATCTTACGCAAAATTCTACGCATGATTTTTCCTGAACGTGTTTTCGGTAATCCGGTTACCAATTGAATCATATCAGGTTTGGCTATCGGCCCAATAAATTTAGTAACAGTATCCCTGATTTCTTTCTCAATGGTTGCTCTTTCAGCATCTGTTAATTCTTCGCAGGTAACATAAGCGTAAATACCCGAACCTTTAATTGCGTGTGGATAACCAACAACCGCTGATTCATTCACTTTCGGATGCTGATTGATTTTTCCATCCCATTTTGCAAAACCTGGATATCAA
>CAYNTB010000093.1:0-7660 GCA_964399905.1 uncultured Bacteroidales bacterium
AACGGGTTATGGTGCGACTCATTTTGCCCAAAACATGTTGGCTACCCGCAATGATTCTTACGAAGGAAAAGTGGTAACCATTTCAGGTTCCGGTAATGTTGCTCAGTATGCTTGCCAAAAAGTAACAGAATTGGGTGGTAAAGTAGTTACATTGTCTGATTCTACCGGATTTATTCATGATCCTGATGGAATTGATGAAGAAAAATTAGCTTACGCTATGCATTTGAAAAATGTTAAACGTGGACGTATTAAAGAGTATGCTGAAAAATACGGTTGCGAATATTTCGAAGGCAAACGTCCTTGGGGCATTAAATGTGATGTAGCCATGCCTTGTGCCACTCAAAATGAGGTAAATGAAGAAGAAGCAAAAACATTGATTGCCAATGGATGTTTTGTTGTTTCTGAAGGTGCAAATATGCCTTCAACCCCTGATGCTATTGCTGTTTATACCAATGCTAAAATTCTTTATGGCCCTGGTAAAGCTGCTAATGCTGGTGGTGTAGCTGTTTCAGGACTTGAAATGTCACAAAATTCATTGCGTTTATCATGGACACGCGAAGAAGTGGATAGCCGATTGAAACAAATCATGAAAGACATTCACACAACCTGTGTTACTTACGGTACACAAGGTAAATATATTGATTATGTAACCGGTGCCAACATTGGTGGTTTTGTAAAAGTTGCAGAAGCCATGCTAGCACAAGGTGTTGTATAATCCACCGAAGTTTTAAATCAGTGGATTGTTTGATATTCACTTTAAATTAATCAATCCTAAATTACTACTTGCAAAAAAGTCCCGCCAATTGGCGGGACTTTTTTTATGTTATTCAGAATCCGCAGCAGACGGAAAAAGAATCTCATTCTGGCTGGGGGATTTCTCAGTCGCTTTGCTCCATCGAAATGACACAAACAAATTATTTTTTCATAATTTCCGGATCATCATTACTCCATCCCTGAATGGCATCAGGAGATTTTCAACCCTGGGGTCCTCCTGAACAAAATCGTTAAATGCAATCAATCCTTTTGTGTCCGAATCAATTTCTGCAGGTTTTTTTAAAACTTTTCCTGACCAAAGCACATTGTCGGCCAGAATTAATCCGCCTGCCCTCATCTTTTCAATGACCAGCTTATAATAGTTTAAGTAGTTTTCCTTATCGGCATCAATAAAAGCCAGATCGAATAATTCATTCATATTGGGTATAATTTGAAGCGCATTTCCCAAATACAATTTTACCTGGTTTTCGATGCCTGCGTTTTTGAATGCCTTTACGGCAATTTGCTCAAATTCAGGATTTTTTTCGATGGTATGAATACAGCCGTCCAATTTGAGGCCTTTCGACAGGCAAATAGCGGAATAACCGGTAAAAGTGCCAATTTCTAAAATCTGTAACGGCTGAATCATACAACTCAGCATTTCCAGAAATTTGCCCTGTAAATGGCCTGATATCATTCTGGGATGAACTGTTTTTAAATGGGTTTCCCGATTCAACCGATGGAGTATTTCGCTTTCTTTGGTGCTGTGATCCTCCGCATATTTTAAAATTTCTTCGTTGATCATTTTATTTTCCCAGATAGGTTAATACACTTAAAGATTTCGGATCAAAAATTTCGTTCGATACCTGAAGCAGTTTTTCCGCAGATAAATCATTTATTGAATCCAGAATTTCCCGGATCGATTCAACCTGCTTTACCTGTAAGTATCTTTTCCCGTTCGAAAGCATCTCGCTCAGGTTCGATTCAAGTGCAATGGCAAGCTGCCCTGCAATTTGTTTTTTTGCGCGGCTCAGTTGTAAAACGCCTAATTTTGTATTCCTGAGCTTTCTTAACTCATCATACACAATCTCACTTGCTTTTTGTAAATTTTCAGGATCAGTTCCAAAATAAATGCAGAAGATACCGGTATCCGAATATGGCTGATAATTTGATTCAATATCATAGGCATAACCATGTCTTTCGCGTAGGGCAAGGTTTAAACGTGAATTCAATCCCGGGCCTCCAAGTAAGTTGTTCAACAACACCAGTCCCAAACGGTTTTCGTGATCTACAGGATATGCTATATTTCCAATCATGCAATGGGCCAGGTGATTTTTCCGTTTTATGATTCGGGTTTCTGCCTGATAACGGATCACTTTTTCTCTTTCAGCAATCCTTAAATTTGATTTGATTTCACCAAAATAACGATTCGCAAGTTTTATGAGTTCATCAAAAGAAATATTTCCTACAGAGCTAATTACAATTTGATTTGTATGATAATTATTTTGGATAAATTTTAGAATTTCGGCTTTATTAAACTTTTTTACCAATTTGGGAATTCCGAGAATGTTCCTGGCAATCGGATGACCATCAAAAACCAATTCTTCAAAATCATCAAATATTTGTTCTGCCGGGCTGTCTTTATAAGAATTTATTTCATCCAGCACGACATCTTTCTCACGGTTAATTTCTTTTTCGGGGAAAACCGAATTAAAAAGAATATCAGAAAAAAGCTCCAGGCTCCTTTCATAATGGCTGTGCATAAAAGAAGCATAGATGCAAGTTTCTTCTTTCGTTGTAAATGCATTTAGTTCACCACCTACATTTTCAAGGCGACTCAGAATATGATATGCTTTTCGCTTTTTTGTGCCTTTAAAAATAACATGTTCAATAAAATGAGCCATACCATTCTGACCCGTTTCTTCGTCCCTCGAACCGGCATTGATGATCACACCACAATGCGCAATTTCTCCGGCATTATACCGATGGATCAAACGAATTCCATTATTCAGTGTATGGTATTGTAACATTGTCCGGATTTAAAACGACTGCAAAAATAGTACTTTCATTAATCATACGATTCATTTTAATTTTCGATCTGATCCAGTCCTCGGGGATATATCCAGAACAAAGGCATCAGGCCGATAAAATTGCCTTCATCATCGTATTTATCAGCAACCGGTGCAATTCCGATCACTATTTTTTCAAAAACCAAATTTTGATCATCCATGTGCCATTCCTCTAAAAACCTGATTTTGTTTATATCAGAAATTTCAATTTTTGACACAATCACTGTATCATACTCTTCATAAGGAGGCGCAGAACGGGTCAGGGTGCGAAAAGCGGTATCTGATAAAATGTCGTTCAACTGATCCTGATCCAGTGGCCGGTTAAAATAATCATAGGCTTGCAATCGGCCTTCAATTGCCGCTTTCATTAATGTTGTAAGCAATTTTTCGCGCGCTGTTTGCCCAATGTTTTGAATCCAGGGATCATAAGAAGCATCCGGGCTTTTTATGGTTACATCATACTGGATTTTTTTGGTGATCAATACTTTTTTTCCAGGATGACCGCAAGCTGTAAAAAGTAAAAATGAGATGAAAATTAAAAGGACATGCTTTTTCATATTGAAGTGTTTTGAAGCTTAAAATTACTGAAATTAGCCATTCCAAACCGGGAAAATTTATGCTACCTTTGATTATATGAAGTCGATTTAGAAAATCAGAATTTATGTTTGAACATATATCCAAGCCCACATTAATTGTTGATGAAAGAAAATGCAAGGCAAATATATCTGAAATGCTTGCCAAAGCAAAAAAACATCAGTTGGAATTCAGGCCTCATTTTAAAACTCATCAATCCATCGAAATCGGACGATGGTTTCGGGAATTCGGAATTCATAAAATCACAGTCTCTTCGATGGATATGGCCATCTATTTTGCTTCTGACGGCTGGGATGATATTACGGTGGCATTTCCGGTAAATTGGCGGGAGATCAACAAAATTAACGGATTGGGAAGTAAAATTAAATTAAACCTCCTGGTTGAGTCGGTTGAAACGATAGAATTTTTATCAAAAAATTTAACATATCCGGCAGGAGTATTTATTAAAATTGACGCCGGATATCAGCGTACAGGAATTCCGGTTGCCCAGACAGAATATATTGGGCAGCTTATTGATAAAATCAATCGGAGCGGATTCATGAAATTTGAAGGTTTGCTGGTGCATAACGGTCATACTTATAAGGCAGGTTCTGTTGATGAAATCAAAAAAATACACCGCAATTCTTTAATTCAATTGGCTGATTTAAAAAAATCCTTATCAAATCTTGCGCAACCCATTCATGTTTCGATCGGAGACACGCCAAGTTCAAGCATTTGCGATCAATATGAAGGAATCAGTGAAATCAGGCCCGGCAATTTTGTATTTTATGATTTGGTTCAGCAACAACTCGGATCCTGCAACTATAAAGACATTGCAGTTTCCATGGCGTGTCCGGTTGTAGCAAAACATCCCAATCGGAGAAATATCATTATTTATGGAGGCGGTGTACATTTTTCGAAAGAATTTTTATCCGATACTTCCGGCCAAAAAATTTATGGCCGGATCGTTCTGTTTACAGAGTCGGGTTGGAGTGAACCCCTCGAAGGGTGCATTTTAAGTTCTGTTTCTCAGGAACACGGAATTGTCGATGCTTCTGAAACACTAATGAAATCGGTAAAAATCGGTGATTTAATAGGTGTTTTACCGGTTCATTCCTGCATGACTGCAAATTTACAAAGTTCATATCAGGACTGCCATTCAAAAGTCATAAAGAACTTTCGGGACATCATTTGATCTCTCGGTACTGTAAATCAGAAATGTAAACATTTCCAATCTTTTACTACAATCCTGAATCCTGTTAATAGATTTATTTCCCAAAATGGGAATTTTGGAACAATTCGTTAATTTTTTAATAAACACAAAATCAGTTACATAGAGATGTAAAATTGATTTGGAACGTGACTTGCTTATTGTTAATCGCGAGAAATTTCGCGAAAAAAATAAAAACTAAGTCATGAAAAAAACATTCACACTACTCGTAATTTTGACAGTATTTCTTGCATCCTGTCAAAAATTTGATTCGGTTGTTGATGAGGATTTGAGCATAAAGAACACCGACATACAAACGGTGAGCAATCCAACAGATATGTCAAGTCTGGTAATCAGCGATTCTTTTGACTGGAAATTGATTAAAACGCTTAATGTTGAAATCAATCTCCCGGGTGAAGGAGAACGTCAGATTACTAAAATATTATCTCTCGACAGAAACACCATGTATTTCAATGGTTATCCCGAGGATGATTCCAATATTTTAAAGACAAAAGTTACATTCCCGACCTATGTTGAAAATGTATTAATTGAGTATGGGAACGGCGTTGCCGGAAAAGTGGTAAGTGTTGGTAAAGACAAAACTACTTTGGCAACTGCTTTGGAAATCACAATGCTGAAAGATGCATGGGCTCCGCATACAACACCATCTCAAAGTATTTATGCAAGCACTCCGCCGGTTTGTGATGTAACCCTTACAGGAAATGTTAGTGATATTGAAATTGACGACGACCTTGTATATTGCATACAGGAAGGAACCACTGTAAATGCTGACGATATTAAGTTCAGGGGTGATGGAGGAACCTTGTATGTAAAAGGGAAATTAAATGTTGACCAAATTAATGTTCAGGGTAACAGCACCGGATACATTTTTGTAAGCGCCACAGGTGAAATAGATGCAGACCAGATCTTCCTTAATAAGATGAAGGAATTAATAAATTATGGTACGGTAAGCTCCGATGGAGAACCTGCTATTGATGCAGATATGTTGTTCGAGAATTTCGGAACTTTTAATAGCGATGGTATTGTTAACAATTCTGAAGATTTTTTGAATGCAGGAACCTTAAATGTTGATGGACAATTTAATAATACAGGGATAGGGATCAATGATGGAACCATAATTGTAACTGGATCGAACGGGCATTTTAATAATACCGGCAACCCAAGTATTGAATTTTACAACTATTGCAAAATATATGTGGAACAAAATTTTACCCAAAACTCAAAATTTTACCACTACGGTTATTTGGAAGTTGATAAAAAAAGCATCATCAGCGGGAGTGGCAACACTTTTATGGTGATGGGACAGTATAGTTTAGTGGTAACAGAAGATTTGCAAATTGCCGGAGAGGTTCAAGGACCGAATGAGTCGGGTGCCAAATTTAAGGTAGCTGACGAAACAAAATTAACCGGAGCCGCTGATATTAGTGGGTATATTCAATTTTGCGATGCGGATGGAACGATTGAAGTAAATAATGGAACTTTAGGGCCAAATGTCGATTTTGGATGCGACCTTGTAATTCCTGAAAATGATTGTAATCCGGGTGATGAACCACCGGTCGGACCACCAGACCCGGATCCAGAAACTTTCACCGGAACACTGGCATACGAAGATTTATGGCCAGGTAAAGGAGATTATGATGTAAACGACCTGGTTGTTGAATATGATTTTGAAGTTTCAAAAAACAGTCAGGAACGAATTGAACATATTACGGCAAGCTTCCTGATCAGGGCATTTGGAGCCACATTGCACAATGGCTTTGGGTTTACGTTCCCAAATGTAGAACCTTCTGACATCGTTAGTGTAACCGGATACGACATTGCCTCAGGAGCAGTTTACAATATGGCTGCAAATGGCACCGAAAATGGTCAATCCGCAGCTACATTCATTGTCGTAGATGATCCTTATCGGGTAATGCCTTATCCGGGTTCGGGAATTGGAGTAAACACAGATCCTTTCGCAACTTATGTAACTCCGGTTACACTGGTTTTGGAAATCGAGTTTGCTGACAATGCGGTAACATACAGTCAATTGGATATTGGTAACTTTAATCCGTTCATTGTGAAAAACCAGGTACGTGGAATGGAAATTCACCTCCCGGATTATCCTCCGACAGATTTACATGATGCTTCCAATTTTGGAACTTTTGAAGACGACTCTAATCCTCCTTCAAAATATTATTTGACTGCAAATAATTTACCATGGGCCATTCAGATACCGGAACGTTTTGATTATCCGGTCGAAAAACAAATTATCCTTGGGGCTTATAGCCACTTTGCAGAATGGGCACAAAGTGACGGAGTATTATACCCTGATTGGTACAAAGATTTACCGGGATATAGAAATGCGAGTGTAATTTATTAAACAAAAAAACCCGGTTAATCCGGGTTTTTTTATGCGTGTTAAAGAACTTTAGTCCGGTTTAAAAATAATTCCTTTGTTCTTCCGTCCGTTAATTTTAACAACCATTGGTTTCGAAAAGCGGATATGCCTGATGTATTCGTTTTCAAATTCAGCGGCCTGGCTGTTTAAGAAATTCAGGTCATAAAACCCATCGTTCCTGAAAGGATTAATCGTAAAATAACCCACCCTGAAAGAAGTCAGGTTCTGGAAAAAATGGGTGCCCTGACTGGGGTCAATTTGATAATCTTTTAATCCTGATTCGACAATAATTCTTGCCGCTGAAATTTGGGGCCACTTCACCGGAATCCCAAGCCATGGATCGCTCGAACCCCAGCGCCCCGGACCAACCAAAATATAAAATCTCTTTTGGGCTATAAATTGTTTGTTAATCTTTTCAACTTCTAAGGCTATTTGCTGGTTTTTTGAGGCGTCAAATGATTCGGGTTCAGCGATTGCGGAGATCGAAAAACGCGCGGATTATCCATTTAATAAAATCGAGGAAGCCTGGAAGATGCACCTGTTCAACCAGTTCCACGACATCCTGCCCGGCTCGTCGATACCGGCGGTCTACAAAGATGCGGACGCAGACTACGCATGGCTGAGAGCTGAAGCGAGACAGGCCTGCAATAATTC
>CAYNTB010000094.1:0-7606 GCA_964399905.1 uncultured Bacteroidales bacterium
TCACGAACCTGTCGAAATATCCATACCCCCCACACTCCTTATATCATCAATCGGGCTCCGCTATTGAATAAAATGACCGGATCCGATAATTCGAAACCGGATTTATAAATATTAACAGATTTTATATTATTTTTATCAGTGCTTGTAAAATTTTGGTTCTGACCGGTTTTGCTTTCTGAGGCGGGTGGTGTAAATGAAAAAGCCGATATTATAATGATGAAAATTGGAAAAAACATGACATATCTCATTGAAAAAGCTTTCTTAAATCTGTATTTTAAAAAAATATCCATAAATTTAATTAATAGTTTTGCGCTATAAATAGAAAATGATCGGGCTTATTTATACAAATATAAAAATAAGGTGATATTCAGACACTTTATCTGTTGTAATAAAACCAGTTCGTAATTATTTTGTAAAATTGCATTTCTTTTTGAGTGATATTAATAAATGCCAAAGATGATAAAAATAAACAAGGGGTTAGATATTAAATTGTTGGGAAGTGCGGAGAAAACCGTTGCTGAAGTTGAGATCAGAAACTATGCCGTTAAGCCAACAGATTTTATTGGTGTATTCCCTAAGATGTTAGTTAAAGAAGGTGATTCCGTGAAAGCAGGATCACCTTTGTTTTTTGATAAATACCGGGACAATATTCAATTTACTTCTCCTGTGAGTGGTGTCGTTACCGAATTAAAACGCGGAGCGAAAAGGGTGTTGCTCGAAATAAAGATTGAATCGGATGGTAAGTTTGAAGCCGTAGATTTTGGCAAAGCAAAGCCGAACGATTTGCAACGCGATGAAATTATTGAAAAATTATTGAAGAGCGGTGCATGGCCATTCATTCGTCAGCGACCTTATTCGGTTATCGCCAATCCATCGGATGAACCAAAGTCCATTTTTATTCCGGCTTTTGATTCAAACCCGCTTGCTCCTGATTACGACTTGATGGTACACGGCCAGGGCGAAACTTTTCAGGCAGGGATCGATGCATTGGCCAAACTTACCAAAGGAAAAATTCACTTGAATGTGAATGGCAAAGCGGCTCCTTCAAAAGTGTTCACGAATTCAAAAAATGTTCAGGTTAATGAATTCAGCGGTCCGCATCCCGCAGGAAATGTTGGAACCCAGATCGCCCATATTGATCCAATCAACAAAGGCGACATTGTTTGGTATCTGTATCCTCAGGATGTTTTGACCATCGGACGATTATTCTTGGAAGGGAACTATAATACCAGCCGTTTAATTGCCTTTGCAGGCTCTGAAGTACTTAGTCCCAAATATTTTAAAACAAGGCTTGGGGCGAGTATCAAACAAATGGCCCATAAAAATGTTTCGGATGTTAAAAAACGATTTATAAGTGGCAACGTTCTTACGGGTACACAAATCGAAGCTGAGGGCTATGTAGGCACATACCATTCAATGGTGTCGGTTATTCCTGAGGGTAATCAACATGAATTTTTGGGATGGTTGATTCCAAGTCCGAAAAAGCACAGCTTTTATCGATCTGCTTTTTCATGGCTCACTCCAAATAAAAAGTATAAATTAAATACCAACTTAAATGGGGGCCGACGGGCATTTGTTATGACCGGCCAATTCGAAAAAGTATTTCCAATGGATATATTCCCGATGCAGCTCATCAAGGCCATCATGGTCGAGGATATTGATGCTATGGAAAATCTTGGGATTTATGAAGTGGATGAAGAAGATTTTGCACTTTGCGAATATATCAGTACCTCGAAAATTGAAATTCAATCGGTCGTCAGAAAAGGTTTGGATTTGATCCGAAAAGAAATGAGTTAAAACATTGTTTAATCATTATACAGATTAATGAAAGCACTAAGAAAATTATTAGATAATATTAAACCGCACGTTCAAAAAGGTGGAAAATTTGATATGTTCCGTTCTACTTTCGACGCCATGGAAACCTTATTTTTCGTGCCTGATCATGTAACCACCAAAGGAAGTCATATTCGGGATGGGGTTGATATGAAAAGAACAATGATTATTGTATTCATTGCATTGATTCCGGCTTTACTCTTCGGGATGTGGAATGTAGGTTTTCAGCATTTCAGGTCATTGGGCGAAAGTGTAAGCTTTTGGCCAACCTTTTGGTACGGGTTTTTAAAAGTCCTTCCGATTTTAATTGTAACCTATGTAGTTGGATTGGGGATCGAAATTATTTTTGCACAAAAACGCGGACACGAGGTTAACGAAGGATTTTTTGTGTCAGGAATGCTTATTCCCTTGGTCCTTCCTCCTGATATTCCATTGTGGATGGTTGCAGTGGCCACTGCTTTTGCGGTAATCATTGGCAAAGAAGTTTTCGGTGGAACCGGAATGAATATTCTAAACCCTGCATTAACTGCAAGGGCATTCCTGTTTTTTGCATATCCTGGAAGTATGTCGGGCGACAAAGTATGGATTTCTGCCAAAGCTGATGCCTTTTCGGGTGCTACACCCCTGGGAGACGCTTTAGTCGGACATATTGATAAATTGCCGAACCCGATGGATATGTTTGTTGGAATCATTCCTGGTTCTATTGGTGAAACTTCTACAATTGCCATCCTGATTGGGGCTTTTATACTACTCTTAACAGGAGTGGGCAGTTGGCGCATACTCTTCTCTACCATCGCTGGCGGACTTTTCATGGGATTGTTGTTTAACCTTTGGGGTTTCAATGATTATATGAATATACCGGCATACTACCACCTGATTATGGGAGGATTTGCATTTGGTGCCGTATTCATGGCCACAGACCCGGTTACAGCTACACAAACCAATAAAGGGAAATACATCTATGGATTTCTGATTGGTTTATTGGCAGTGTTAATCAGGGTGTTTAACCCGGCATATCCCGAAGGTATGATGCTGGCAATATTGCTGATGAACGTTTTTGCTCCGCTTATTGATCATTATATAGTCGAAGCAAATATTAAAAAAAGACTTAAACGTGTGAAAGCTTAATTTTTACAATATAAAAGCAGAAAATTATGTATAGTAATTTTTATATTTTCCGATATGCAAGTGTGCTGGTGATTATTGTGGCGGCGATCCTGTCTTCAGCGGCCATGATCTTAAAACCTTACCAGGAAAAAAACGAAGCCATTGATAAAATGAAAGGTATTCTGGCTTCCACAAATATTGAAGCCACTTCCGAAAATGCCATCGAACTTTACCAGAAGAATATCACCGAAGAATATGTTATAAATAGTGCCGGTGAAATTGTTGGGGTTTATAAAAGTGGTGAAGTTGAGCCAGGGAAAAGCCCGGCTTTTAACCTTGATCTCAAAAAAGAATTGTATAAAAAAAGCAAAGGCCTTGAATTTAATATTCCTCTTTTGGTTGCAGAAACAAATGGAATAAAAACATACATCATCCCATTGAGAGGTACCGGTCTTTGGGGCGCGATTTGGGGTAATATAGCCCTGAAAGAAAATTTCAGTTCAATTGTCGGTGTAACTTTTGGACACAAAGGTGAAACCCCTGGTTTGGGTGCAGAAATTGACACCAAAATTTTTCAGGCACAATTTGTAGGAAAAGAATTATTCAAGGATGGTAAATTCCAATCGGTAACTGTGATTAAGGGCGGTGTGAAAACCTGGCCAACTGATATGCAGGAATATGGAGTGGATGCCATTTCCGGCGGTACAATCACGAGTAATGCTGTAAGCGAAATGCTGGCTGATTGTTTAGAAAATTATGTTCCATTTATCAATAAAAGCAAATAGCGATGAGTGTAGAGAAAAAAGAAAAAGAAGCTTTGTTTTCGCCTAAAAACAGAAAACTCTTAATAAACCCCCTCCATAAGGATAATCCGATTACAACACAGGTATTAGGAATTTGTTCTGCATTGGCGGTAACGGCAAAGGTTAAACCTGCATTTGTAATGACGCTATCGGTGATGGCCGTGTTGGCAATAGGCAACGTAATCATTTCTATTTTAAGAAATGGGATTCCGCCGCGAATCAGACTTATCGTTCAGTTGGTGGTTATCGCAGGTCTTGTGATCCTTGTTGATCAGGTATTAAAAGCCTTTGTTTTTGATGTGAGTAAACAGCTTTCGGTTTTCGTTGGACTTATTATCACCAACTGTATTATCATGGGTCGCTTTGAAGCATTTGCCATGGGGAACAAACCCTGGGAATCTTTCCTTGATGGACTTGGAAATGCATTCGGTTATGGCTGGATTTTAATAGTGGTTGCCTTCTTCAGGGAATTACTTGGAACCGGAACCGTATTTGATTATCCCATTATGGAAAAAATTGGCGTGTACAATTTTGGATATGAAAACAACGGATTTATGATACTTCCACCCATGGCTCTGATCCTGGTCGGAATTATTATATGGATACAAAGGTCAAAAGATAAAACATTAGTAGAAGACAAATAATAACAATCTATAAGATTTAAGATATGCAAGAATTATTTAACATATTTATAAAGTCCATCTTTATTGATAATATGGTATTTGCCTATTTCCTGGGCATGTGTTCATACCTTGCTGTTTCAAAAACAGTAAAAACTTCAATGGGTCTTGGATTGGCCGTAATATTTGTGTTAGGGATCACCGTACCGGTCGATTACCTGATGAACCAATATTTGCTTTCTGCTGGTGCCTTAAGTTGGCTGGGTCCTGAATTTGCAGATGTGGATCTGAGTTTCTTGAGTTTCATCATGTTCATCGCTGTCATTGCCTCTATGGTTCAATTGGTGGAAATGATCGTTGAAAAATTTACCCCGGCACTATATACCTCGCTCGGTATATTTTTACCGCTAATTGCTGTAAACTGTGCCATTTTAGGCGGATCATTATTTATGCAGGAGCGTGAATACGAATCCATATGGCAGGCTACTTCATTTGGATTGGGATCAGGAGTGGGATGGTTATTGGCCATTGTAGGAATTGCTGCTATTCGCGAAAAAATCCGGTATTCAGATGTTCCGGCACCCCTAAGAGGATTGGGAATCACATTCATTATTACAGGATTGATGGGAATTGCATTCATGAGTTTCCTGGGTATAAAATTATAATCTTCATAAACGGATAATAAACCATTAGATATGATTTTAAGTATGAGTATAGGTATAGTTGTTTTGGTCAGCATCGTCGTGTTTTTGGCCATCATTATGTTGCTGGTATCGGTATTGCTTTATGCACGCAAAAAACTTATGCCTTCGGGTGAAGTAACACTCACCATTAATGAGGATAAAAAGTTTACGGTTAATCCCGGCTCCACATTACTTACCACGCTGGCAAACGAAAAAATATTCCTGCCTTCGGCTTGTGGAGGTGGAGGAACTTGTGCCATGTGTAAATGCCAGGTTTTTGAAGGTGGAGGTTCAATTCTGCCGACCGAAGTTGGGTATTTTACCCGTAAAGAAGCACAGAACCACTGGCGCCTGGGTTGTCAGGTTAAAGTGAAAGAAGATATGCAAATTGGCATTCCGAAGGAAATATTCGGTATCAAGAAATGGGAGTGTGAAGTTGTTTCAAATCGCAATGTGGCCACTTTTATCAAAGAATTTGTGGTGAAGCTTCCTGAAGGCGAAACCCTCGATTTCCGTTCCGGTGGTTATATTCAGATTGATGTGCCAAAATGTGTGGTTGATTATAAAGATATTGAAGTTGAAGAAGAGTATCGGGGCGATTGGGATAATTTTAAAATGTGGGATTTAAAAATGAAAAATCCCGAGCCAATTTTCCGTGCATATTCAATGGCCAATCATCCCGCTGAAGGGAATATAGTGATGCTGAATATCCGTATTGCAACCCCGCCATGGGATCGTGCCAAAAATAAATTTATGGACGTAAATCCTGGAATTTGTTCATCTTATATATTCTCTCGCAAACCCGGCGACAAGGTAACCGTTTCCGGCCCTTATGGCGAATTCTTTATCAAACCTACAGAACGGGAGATGATGTTCATAGGCGGCGGAGCCGGAATGGCACCCATGCGCTCTCATATTTTCGATTTGTTTCACACCAGAAAAACCAGCCGTAAAGCTACTTTCTGGTATGGAGGCCGATCATTGAGAGAATTATTTTATGTAGATCAATTCCGTGAAATTGAAAAGAATTTCCCCAATTTTACGTTTAATATTGGCTTGTCAGAACCATTGCCAGAGGACAATTGGGATGGATATACCGGTTTTATACATCAGGTAATCATGGACAATTATTTGAAGAACCATCCTGAACCTGAAGATATTGAATATTATCTTTGTGGCCCGCCCATGATGAACGATGCAGTGCTCAAAATGCTCGATGATTATGGTGTTCCCCCTGAAATGATCGCTTTTGACGATTTTGGCGGATAAACACTCAAATAATATAAAAGGCCTGTTTTAATGCAAATCAGGCCTTTTTTTTATGTCTATTGCTTAACTTTGACAATAAAATAAATAATATGAAAAGGGCAGTGTATGTATCCGTAGGCATTCTTATTTTTTTAGTTTCATGTAATACGCAAAGCAGGCCTTTAAAGGAAATTGCATTTCAGGGTGAAGCGCAGGGAACCTATTATATGGTAAAATATTATGATGAGGAAGGCAGAAATTTAAAGATGCAGGTTGATTCATTATTGGATGATTTTGACCAGTCTTTATCAGCCTGGGTACCCAACTCTATTTTATCCAGGATAAACCGAAATGATGAAAATGTTGAGCTGGATCAGTATTTTATCGATAATTTTAAAATATCGCAGAAGGTGGCTTCAGAAACGGGTGGGGCATTTGATTGTACGGTCGGCCCGTTGATCGAGGCCTGGGGTTTTGGTTTTAGAGAAAAAATTGATCTCGACAAATCGATGATTGATAGTATCAAACAATTTGTCGGATATCAAAAAGTTAGCATTGAAAATAATAATTTGATTAAATCTGATCCGCGGATGGAAATTAGTTTCAATGCTGTTGCTCAGGGTTATTCGGTAGATTTGCTGGGAAAGTTATTGGAGTCGTATGGCATTGAAAATTATCTGATAGATGTGGGCGGAGAAATTATTGGCAAAGGAAGCAAACCCAATGGCGATTTATGGAGCGTTGGTATCCAGAAACCAACGGAGGATCAATTTGGAGAGATTGAGGCACAGGAGGTCATTAGTTTAAAGGACAAAGCTTTGGTTACATCCGGCAGCTATCGTAAATATTATGAAAAGGATGGCGTAAGATATTCGCATATGATTGATCCTTCGACCGGTTATCCGGTTACACACACTTTGCTGAGTGTGTCTGTTCTGGCCGAAAACTGTGCCGATGCGGATGCCTATGCCACTGCTTTTATGATCATGGGTCTGGAGAGATCTTTAAAGTTCCTGGAACAAAGAAATGATTTGCAGGCCTACTTTATTTTTAGTGAAGGTGACCGTAAAATATCTGCTACAGCCACAAAGGGAATGGAAGATCTTATCAGAAAATAATCCACCTTCTTTATTAGTGGACTTATTCTAAATATCTGGTTTACAATCGTAAAACATTGTAGCTTAATAATATATTTATTAAATTTACATTAAATAGATGTGTTATTGCCACAAATAGAATTTGTCCCAATATATCACTTCTGCCAAATGTTTTTTATGTGATTAAAATTCAGTCGCCATGAATGATCAGTTCT
>CAYNTB010000095.1:0-7605 GCA_964399905.1 uncultured Bacteroidales bacterium
TGACTGGCAGCAAAGCCAATATGGGAAATAGTTTCCCAATACAATTTTCAGTGAATAACACTTCCGATTTAAAAATCAAATCAGGAATGTTCGGAAAAGTTCAATTGAAAAACGATCGTGATGAAAAACATATCATTATCCCGGCTTCTTCCATAGTGGGAACAAATATTCAACCACAGGTATATACAGTAAAAAATGGAAAAGCGACTCTTCAAAACATTACCATCTCAGCCAGATTCCAGAATATGGTATTGGTATCAAATGGTTTAACAGAAGGAGATGTTATAATTACCAACGGATTTATTAACCTTTTTGATGGGGCAAATGTTTCAATTAGCAATTAAAAATTATGAATATTACAAAAACATCAATCAATCGTCCTTCGCTGATTATCGTTCTATTCAGCGTATTCACTTTGTTGGGAATAATCGGGTATAAAAACCTGGGGTATGAATTATTACCCGACTTTAATCAGCCAGTGGTTGTAATAAAAACTATGTATCCGGGTGCCGAACCCAATGAAGTGGAAACATCTGTTTCCAGAAAAATAGAGGATGCCTTGTCGAATCTCGAAGGAGTCGATTATCTGGAAACCAAGTCAATGCCTAATGCCTCTGTTATTATTGCCAACCTAAAATACGGAACGGATTTGAACATTGCTATGCAGGATGCCCAGCGTTATATAGACAATATCCGTAAGGATCTGCCTGTCGATATTTTGAGTCCGGTAATGAGTAAGGTTTCGCCAAACGATTTGCCCATTATATCGATTAGCGCTACAAGTAGCTTGCCTGCTACGGAGTTTTTTCAAAAGATGAAAGATGAATATCTTCCACAAATCCAGCAATTGAAAGGGGTGGCAGAAATTACGCTTCTTGGCGGTGAAGAACGTGAAATTCAGGTAAAGGCTGATCAGGATAAACTGAAACTATACAGAATATCACTTTATCAGGTAGTCGAGGCTATTAACCGTTCAGGGATTGATTTGCCAGCGGGTAAAGCGCAAACCGAGAAAGAAAGTAATTCAGTCAGGTTGATCGGAAAATTTGCCACAGTTGATGACATTATGAATGTTCAGGTAGCTATGCCAGCACCGGGAATGCCGGTTTATGTAAAAGATGTGGCAACAGTTATCGACGGAGTGAAAGAAATTACTTCTGTAAGTCGATATAACAGCGTGAATGGTATAGGTCTTTTGTTGAAAAAACAAGGTGATGCTAATGCGGTGGAAGTATCAAAATTAGTTCATACGAAACTCAAACAAATTGAAGTTGCCAACTCAAAATACGATGTAAAATTTGAAGTTGCCGATGATTCGACCGACTTGACCATTTCAGCTGTAAATTCAGTGGTTGACGACCTGATTTTAGCCGTAATTTTAGTCTCATTGGTGATGTTCCTGTTTTTAAAAAGCTACCGGAACTCTTTGATTGTTTTAATCGCGATCCCTACCTCATTAATTACTGCATTTGCCGTGATGTGGCTGATGGGATTCACACTGAACCTTATGACCTTGCTGGCCATGTCGTTAATTATCGGAATTCTTGTGGATGATGCTATAGTGATTCTAGAAAATATCCAGCGTCACATTGATATGGGCAAAGACAAAGCGACTGCTGCACTAGAAGGTCGCATGGAAATTGGGTTTTCAGCAATATCAATTACCCTGGTTGACGTGGTTGTGTTTTTACCCATCTTGTTTTTGCAGGTATTTGTGGCTGATATGCTAAAACAATTTTCAATCGTTGTAATAACATCAACGCTTACCAGTTTATTGGTAGGTTTTACACTTGTCCCATGGCTGGCTTCCCGAATTGGAAAAAAGGAAGATCTACAACCTACCAATATCGTAAACCGTTTTTTACTTTGGTTTGAAAAACAATTAACGACATTCATCAACTGGTATGGTCGTCAATTAGAATGGGTACTTAGCCATAAACTTATCTTTACAGGTATCGTATTTTTTCTGCTTATAATGACTGTTGTGATCATGAAACAAGGTATTATAGGCAAAGAAATGATGTCAACCGGCGACCAGGGAAAGTTTCGATTGAATTTGGAATATGATAAAACTACCACCGTTCAGGAGAACAATATCAGAACTCAGAAGATAGAGAATTTTATCCTACAGCATGCTGAAGTCTCAACTCTTTTCAGCAATGTTGCCGGACCAAGCACAGGAATAGGCAGTTTGGGAGTGGGCTCGGCCAATTTATCAGAATTTACCATTCAGTTAAAACCGGAAAAGGAAAGAAGTATCAAAACAGAAGCATTTATGAAATTACTCCGAAAGGAACTAAATAAAGAGTTTCCGGGAGTAAACTTTTCCATGGCGGTTTTAGGATTACTACCCAAACAAGCACCTATCAAAATAACGCTGAGCGGAAGCGACCTGACTTTGGTTATGAAAACAGGGGATGAACTGAAAGCAGCTATTGAAAAAATACCTGGTGCCGATAATGTTCAATTATCAGTTAAAGAAGGAAGTCCGGAGTATAAAGTAATTCCTGATAAAGATATGATGCAGCGACTGGGTTTAACAACTGCTTATGTAGGGTCAAATTTAAGGACAGCCTTCACCGGAAACGATGATGCCACCTTAACCGAAAATGGAACAGAATATCCGGTTAGGATTTGGTTAGATGATTTTGACCGGAAAAATTTTGAAGACATACAACGCCTTTCTATTGTAAACCCAATGAACATACCTATTGAGGTATCCCAATTTGCTGAAGTCAGGCAGGATAATTCACCATCTATGCTTGAAAGATTGGACAGACAACCTTCCGTAACAATTACTTCCGAATCGTTTGGAAGACCTTCCGGAACCCTCGCTGATGAAGCAATAGCTTTTTTAAAAACGCAACCATTACCGGAAGGGGTTAAATTAACCTGGGGGGCAGATATCAAAACACAAAATGAAAGTTTCGGGGCTTTGGGGTCAGTTCTTTTAATCTCATTTATACTGATTTACCTGATCATGATAGCACTTTATGACAGTTATGTTTATCCATTCGTGGCTTTATTCGCCATACCCATGGCAGGTATCGGGGCTTTTCTGGCACTAAACTTATCGTTAAATCATCTGACTTTGTTTGCACAGTTAGGCTTAATTATGCTCATGGGCCTTGTTACAAAAAATGCAATCTTGATTGTAGATTTTACCAACCAGTTGAAAGCCCAGGGAAAGCATTATAAAGAAGCATTGATCATCGCAGGGAAAGAGCGAATGCGTCCTATTTTAATGACGACTCTGGCTATGGCAATCGGAATGTTGCCCATTGCATTGGCCAAAGGCACGGCCAGCGAATGGAAAAACGGATTGGCCTGGGTTATTATTGGCGGTTTATTATCATCAATGATACTCACAGTTTATTTAGTACCTATGGTTTATTATCTGGTTGACAGGTTGAAAGAAAAATTAAATAAATAATTTAAGATGAAACACTTAAAACTCATATTATATTATTTATCAATATTTTGTTTTACTTCCTTTACAAATATTGAAAACACTTTTTCGTTAACAATAAAAGTAAATGAGCTAAGAAATTCATTAGGTGTGGTACAATTTGCTTTGTATAATAAAGATGGCACAATTCCGGATGCGAAATATGAAAAGAGCTTCAAAATATTGAAGATGGACATCGATGATGGTCGTTCTGAAGTCACTTTTTTTAACCTGCCAGAAGGGAAATATGCTGTTAATATTTTGCATGATGAAAATCATGATGGCAAAATGAAGAAAGGATTAATTCTCCCAAAAGAAGGAATCGGGTTTTCGAATTTTACTGATATAGGCTTATCCAATAAACCATCATTCGAAAAAGCCTCATTCAATTTGCAAAATGATTCAACCATAAAAATTAAAATAATATATATGTAGGATATGAAAAGAGCCTTGTCACTCATATTTTTGTTCTTGTTCTCAACATTTAATTGTTTGGGGCAAGAAACTACATCATCATCTCAAATTGGACTTAATATCATCTCTCAGGTTAACCAAGGGAACAGTTATATTACATTTCCGATTGATATCGGAAATATTCAACCACTTTGGTTCGAAGGCAATATAATTCCTAATTTTTATTTGCGACAAAGTCAAAACTCCCGTTTAATGGGAGTTTTGACCGCTCAAATTATTATCCGGATGTTTCAGGAAAATTCATTTCCTGTTCGTACACCTAGTTATATCCCTCAAATAACAATTTATTATTCTTTAGATGATTACCACAAGCTGAAAAACTCAAGTTTATTTTGGCGATTTGCACATCATTCGAACGGACAAGAAGGAAACTTTTATTTAGAGAATGGTGATATTAATTTAAAGACAGGCAATTTTGCCACAAATTTTGTAGAATTTGGGATTATTAAAACCAATTATAATAGTCGGTTTAATGCCCATCAGTTTTTTAAATCATCCATTGAGGTTCATCCTACTAAATGGTCTTCAGATGAACTAAAAGGGCAATATAGTACCGTTCGTTGGCATAACGCCTTTTCTATATTCAAACTCTCTGCTAATGAATATCAAACGGATAAAAAGAAAGCCAACATCTCCTTAAAGGGAGAAGCAAGCTGGATGTTTGGAGAACTGAATAATTGGGCCGGAACTTCTATTGATCGGCTTAACTTAAGTTTCACTTTTTTTTATCATCCAAAGTTTTTGGAAGATATCGGCCTATTTGTTCAGTTATTTCACGGGCTTGATTATTACAATATTTATTTCAATCAAAAACGTGATATTATCCGCTTTGGATTAATGACAGAGAAACTAAGGTTTTAATTTGATGATCAATAAAATGACAATTGAAGATATTAATACCGAAAATAAAATACTGTTTGTTTCTTATGATGTATTTCTGTTATATGGGTTTCATGCCACAACGTTACAACATATAGCAACCGAAGCAAGTGTAAGTAAAGCAACTATTCATTATTACTACCGATCGAAAGAGAATCTCTATAAAAAAGTTGTTGAAATGTTGATTGAACCAATACTTTATCAAGATTCAATAACAAATTTAGATCAACTTGGGATTGGAGAACAAGAATGGTTCTTAATAACCGAATTGTATAACAATCGAGAATTGTTTGAGAACACTTTAAAAGCAATCAGTCCTGACAATTTTGGTAAGATCTTAAAAATCATTAAAAACAGAGTGGACTTTAAAGTGGATTTTTTAGAAGACTGAATCACCTCAATACCTGACTAACACTCTAAAAATCAAACAAAAATTCCAAATACGACACAGCTGAAAACCTTAACACTTCCTTTTCAAATCCTAAATACTTATTTTTGTTGGCACCTGTAACAAAAGATGGGTGTTCTCCGTCTAAACTCATAACAGAGCAAAACCAATTGAATGACCGTTTTTGAGTACAATAAATGTGTGGACGCATATTCGGATGGTGTTTATCGTTTTATTCTTAAAAATATTAAGGATACCGATAAGGCAAAAGATGTTGTACAGGAATCATTTGTAAGGTTATGGGACCGTGTTTCAGAAGTTAAATATGAAAAAGCAAAATCGTATCTTTTTACCATTGCCTATCATTGTTTTATCGACACAATCCGAAGAGATCAACGAACCACTTCGATAGAAAATGTTGGGATCAGCCATCATTCGGAAATGAATGCTTTTTCGGACCATAAAGAAATTATAAATGAAGCTGTTGATAAACTTCCCGAAATTCAAAGATCGGTTGTTCTATTAAGAGATTATGAAGGTTATTCATATAAAGAAATTGGTGAAATTACGGGCCTTAATGAAGCACAGGTAAAAGTTTACATTTATCGCGCCCGTTTATTTTTAAAAAAATACCTGGTTAGCCTGGATGTAGTAATTTAATTTAAAATGAAGATCAACCGCAACAATTACGAACAATTTTTCATCGACCATATGGATGGGCGGCTGGATGCTTCATTGAATGATGAATTTGCACGATTTCTTAAAGAAAATCCGGATCTGAAAGAAGAGCTTGAAAATTTTGAAATCATCGATGTCAATTTTAAAGATTCTGATCCTTATAACGAAAAAGAGCAATTGAAAAATATTGCCATCAAAGCTACTGATCTTATTAATTATGATAATTATAACGATTATTTTATTGCAGCATTTGAAGGTGATTTAAGCACATCCGAGCAAGAGGAGGTAAATTCTTTCCTGAAATTAAACCCCCAACTTCAATCCGAATTTGATTTATTTGGAATTTCCAGTGTAAATCCGGATGCAACCATTGTTTTCACAGATAAACAGGCTTTAAAAAAATATCCTTTCGCCTTCGTAAAGAGCTGGTATAAAACCATTGGCGTTGCTGCAGGTATTTTGTTGTTGTTTGGTGTTATAAATATTTTAAACCCAATTAAAACTTCTACCGAACCCACGCCAAGAGCTGAAGTGCCCGCACAAATAAAAAGCAGGCCGATCGAAGCTTTTCAAGCCGAAATAACACAACCGGTAGTAAGTTCCAGGACCTATCAATATGCCATTGACCATAGCACTGAAATATTACCCGTCGAAAGCCTGACAAAAATGAGTGCCATTCAGGCTCCCATTCAAACATACATCGCTAATTTGGAACAGCACATTCAACCTATCGATTTTCTTTTACCCGTGGATAATTATGATCAAATTTTTAAAGAAATGATCATCAAAGAAGAACTTTTATTGGCCTCATTCGGGAAAAGTGATCCATCAACCGGTAACAAATTGGAAAAGGCATTGTGGGAACAATCGGTAAGAAAATTAAAACGAAGGAACAATCAGGCAGAAGTATTCAGCGATGAAAATAAAAGATCGAAAGTAAATTTATGGACCCTGGCCAGTATCGGAATTGAAAGTTTTAATGTGATCACAGGATCAAACGTTAATATTGAGCGTAAACCAAACAAAGAAGGTGAGAAGTCCAAATACATTTTGGTAAATGCAAATAGTGATCTCGAAACCGTCGATCAACCAAATCATTAAATCGGAAATGTAACAAATCAAATCCTTTTTCCGTCGTATTGAAAAAGTATAATAATTAATCTCTAACATAATGAAAACGCACAAATTTTATATTCTTACAGCAATGATATGGTTTGTTGCCGGATTTTTAGCAACAGCAAATTCGCAGCAATTGGGAGTGTTCGAAACAACAAAGGAAAACAGAATTGTAGCACCTTTTACAAGTATCGAAGCAGCCGATTATTTTAACATCATTCTTGAACAGGCAAATGAAACAAAAGTTGTTGTCGAAACGGAACCCGAATTTCAGGATGCAATAAAGGTAAATGTAACCAATGGAGTTTTAAACCTGGGAACATTGCCACATTCTAAATTCAAGGTGTTAAACCTTTATATTACAACGCCTGAAATCGGGAAAATAGTTTTAAATGGAAACTCGAGCCTTAAATCCAAAGGGATGATTGAAGCAAGCAAACTGGTATTGGAAACTTATGGGACCGCCATTTTATCGCTTAATCTGGATGTTGATGATTTGGAAACCGAGTCTCACGGTGCTTCCGAGATCATTCTGGACGGAAGGGCTATTGAGCACTTAGCCGTTCTGCATGGAGCCTCAAAACTAATTGCTTCTAAACTGATTGCCGAAAACACAAGCATT
>CAYNTB010000096.1:0-7600 GCA_964399905.1 uncultured Bacteroidales bacterium
AGCATCTATGAACCATTTGGCAGAATCAATTTTTTGTTTAATAAACATAAAGGCTTCTTTCTGCTGTTTGGTTTTTTTGCTCTCAGAATATGCTTCGAGCATATCCGTATATGATCTGCTCAACCTTAATTCCGGTGCATTTTTACTGTTCAGGCTTAATTCAAGAGAACCATTATTGTTAAATATCATAAAGTCGGGAAGAATATAATGATTTGTCCGTGAAGTTTCGCCCAGCGAATTGCCCGGTTTTGGATTGAGTTTTAAGATTTCAGCAATGGCCTCTTTTAATTCTTCCTCTGAAATTCCAGCCTTTTTAATGATTTTTTCGTAATGCTTTTTTGTAAATTCAATAAAAAAACGATCAAGAATATTTATGGCTAATTGAATAACAGCATCCTCCTCATCCTTTCTTCTGAGCTGAATGAGCAAACATTCCTGCAGATTACGGGCACCCACGCCCGCCGGGTCAAATTCCTGGATGATACTTAACATTCTCAGAATTTCATCTTTATCGGTTTTAATATTTTGTGTAAATGCCAAATCATCCACCATCGCATTAACATCTCGTTGCAAATACCCCGAATCATCGAGGTTTCCGATAATATTGCTGGCAATGATGTATTCGTCTTCATTTAATTTCCGATAACCAAGCTGTGCAAATAAAACATCATGAAAACTGGTACCGGAAACGAAAGGAACTTCTTTATGTTCATCGTCGCGGCTGCTATTATTTGCATTCAGGCGATAAGAAGGGAGATCATCTTCATCGATATAGTCATTTAAATCAAATTCATCATCCTTGCTATCATATTCTTCAAATTCTTCGTTCTCATCCTTCGAAATATCATCCCTCTCGCTCAATTCTTCTTCTGCTTCATTTTCGGACGATTCATCCAGAGCCGGGTTCTCTTCAATTTCCTGTTTGATTCTTTGTTCAAGTGCAATCGACGGAATCTGCAACAACTTCATCAACAAAATTTGTTGTGGCGATAACTTTTGAAGTAATTTTTGTTGCAGTCGTTGATTTAACATATTAACCCATTTTTATAAAGGTCGATTTCATGATCAGATACTAAGATACAAAAATCCATCATTAATTTTCAAAATGATTTTATTGTTCTGTTTATCTCAAAAATGATCTTTATAAACAGCTATAAACCCTTTTTTAAAACACCAGTTACTGTAATTTAAAATTCTGCATTTTGTGGAAAACGCGGAAATGGTATTACATCCCTGATATTTGACATTCCTGTGATAAATAACATGAGGCGCTCAAACCCAAGCCCATAACCGCTGTGGGGAACTGTTCCGAATTTTCTGGTTTCCAAAAACCACCATAGTTCTTCTTCGGGAATATTCAGCTCTTTAATTCGCGCATACAATTTATCGTATTCTTCTTCACGTTGCGAACCGCCGATAATTTCACCGATTTGCGGGAAAAGCACATCCATCGCCCGTACGGTTTTTTGATCATCGTTTTGCTTCATGTAAAAGGCTTTAATTTCCTTGGGGTAATCGGTTAAAATTACAGGTCTTTTAAAATGTTTCTCCACAAGGTAACGTTCGTGTTCAGACTGTAAGTCGGCCCCCCAATTTTCAATTACAAATTGAAATTTTTTCTTTTTATTGGGTTTTGAGTTTTTTAAGATTTCAATCGCCTCGGTGTAGGTAATTCTAACAAAATCATTGTCCAGTACAAATTTCAGCTTTTCAATCAATTCCATCGAGCGTTCGTCCTCTTTTTTATTTTTTTCTTCCTCGATCAATCTTTTACTTAAAAATTCCAGATCTTCTTTACAATGATCAAGGGCATATTTTACAACATATTTTAAATGCGCCTCCGCCAAGTCCATATTATCATTGATATCGTGAAAGGCAACTTCGGGTTCAAGCATCCAAAATTCGGCGAGGTGACGCGAAGTATTTGAATTTTCGGCCCTGAAAGTGGGGCCAAAAGTATAAACCTGCGATAATGCCAGGGCAGCCAATTCTGCTTCGAGCTGACCCGATACCGTTAAATTTGTCGGTTTTCCAAAGAAATCTTCTTTATAATTAATACTTCCATCCTCATTTCGGGGTGGATTCTTCATATCCAGGGTAGTTACCCTGAACATTTCACCGGCACCTTCGGCATCGGAACCGGTGATAATTGGGGCATGAATATTATAATACCCATTATCATTAAAAAATTTATGATTGGCAAAAATCATCGCATGCCTGATTCTTGTAATTGCCGCGAAAGTATTTGTTCTGAAGCGCAAATGTGCCTTTTCTCGCAAAAACTCAAGCGAATGTTTTTTGGGCTGAAGGGGATATAAATCCGGATCAGCTTCACCAAAAATCTTAATTTCTGTTGCATTCAATTCAACATTTTGTCCACTTCCCTGCGATTCAACTAAAAGACCTTCAACTGACAAGGCTGCACCTGTAGAAATTCTTGCCATAAATTCAGGACCAAAGTTTTTTAAATCCACAACCACCTGGCAATTATTTAAGCAGGATCCGTCGTTTAATGCAATGAATGCCACATTTTTACTCATTCGCTTTGTTCTTACCCAACCCATAACAACAATTTTATGGTCGCTGGCTTCACTTTTCAATACTTCACTGATTTTTACCCGTTTCATTTTCTTAAGCTTAAATTTTTTACAAAAAAACGACATTTTAGCGTATAAACCATACAATAATATGATTAAAAACGCTTTATAATATTTATACCTTTGTAATGATAATGGCAACAAATTTAGAAATAATTCCAATTAATCAATGGCTGGCAACCGATGATCAGCCTTTGGTAATTAGCGGCCCGTGCAGTGCCGAGAATGAAGAACAGGTATTGCAAACAGCACGGCTGCTATCACAAATAAAAAATGTTAAAGTTTTCAGGTCGGGTTTATGGAAGCCCCGCACCAGGCCAAATTACTTTGAAGGAGTTGGTTCTAAAGGGCTTAAATGGCTGCAAAGAGTTAAAGAAGAAACCGGATTAAAACTCGCTGTAGAAATTGCCAAACCCAAACATATTGAAAAATGTCTGAAACATGATATTGATATTTTGTGGATCGGTGCTCGCACGGTGGTGAATCCATTTTCGGTTCAGGAGCTTGCTGAAGCCCTTAAGGGTACAAATATTCCGGTAATGATAAAAAACCCGATCAACCCGGATATAACACTGTGGTTAGGGGCAATTGAACGGGTTCATAAATCAGGAATCAAGAAGCTGGTAGCCGTTCACCGTGGATTTTATTCTTTAAACCAAACAGTTTACCGAAACCCGCCCATGTGGGAAATTCCCATTGAATTAAAAAGGAGGGTTCCGAACCTTCCAATATTTGTAGATCCAAGTCATATATGCGGAAATACCGAACTCTTGTCTGAGGTATCACAGAAAGGGATGGACCTGGAGATGGATGGATTGATGATCGAATCTCATTATAAACCATGGGCAGCTTTATCAGATGCCAAACAACAGATCGAACCTCATCAACTTCAAAAATTACTGGATGGTCTGATTTTGCGAAGGCCGGTTGGAAATAAAGAGTTTCAGGATAAATTGAGCAGTTTACGATCTCAAATTGACGAGATTGATAGCGAATTACTCGAAATCCTGTCACGCAGAATGCAGGTCGTGGACGAAATCGGCCAATATAAAAATGTGCATAAAATAACCATCCTACAGTTAAAACGATGGAGCTACATCATCGAAGACAGGTTAAAAAAAGGATTAAAACATAAACTTGACCGGACTTTTTTACTTGAACTGCTCGAGCTCATGCATAAGGAATCGATGAGAATACAGACTGAAATTATGAATAAATCCAGTGATGATTAACATTACATCCACTTTCTCTTTTTAAAGTAGATAACCATTGTTGAGGCAATAACAATCATTGATAAAATAACGATCCAGAATGAATTAGGTTCGTTCTGAAACGGCAGGCCCAGGTTCATCCCATATAAACCGGTAATGAAAGTCAGCGGCAGGAGAATGGAAGAAACCATGGTCAGTACTTTCATGATTTCATTTATTTTATTGGCCTGTAACGAATCAAAAGTTTTTGAGAGGCCCTCGATCAGTTCTTCATAATCCTCGGTCATATCCCACATTCGCTGGTAATAGTCGAGAATATTTCCCCAGTAATCTTCCATATTTTCGGCAAAACCTTCGATGGTACCGGTTTCAAATTTATGGAACAGTCTGAGCTGGGGTTTAAAAATTGTGTTTAACAATATGATATTTTTTCTGGTAACAGAAATCTGTTCAATGGTTTTTTCAGCTTTCTTGTTAAACAATTCCTGGTTAATATATTCCAGTTCGCTGCCGACCCTTCGAATAACCATCAGGGATTCATTCATGAGTTTTTCCAAAATCCGGTATAACAATGCATCACTGGTTCCAACACCAAATTCCTCGTTGCGGTTTCTTTGTTCCATGGCCTCCTGAAACATATTATAAACAACCCAATGCGATTGCCCCAGGGTGATGATGTAATCCTCTCCCCAGAATATTTTCACTTCCTTTGTATGCAAAAAAGTTCCCTTTTTATCAAATGTTGGAAAATGAAGAATCATGAAATAATAATCGTCGTAAATATCTATTTTTGATCGTTGGTTGGCAGTTCTACAGTCTTCAATATCAAGGGGGTGGAAATAAAAATTTTCTTTTAAATACTGCAGATTTTCGTCAGTGGGATTAAGAATATGGTGCCACTTTAAAGTTCCTATTTTGATGGTTTCAATCATAACCCCTCCTTTTTTAAGCTATTTAAAACTTCTTTCTACATTCCTGATTTGGTTTTTTTGTGGGTCAAAAGTACGTAAATTAATTCTAAAAACTAAGTGTTGGATGAAATTTGAAAGGATTTAACGAATTCTGATTATTGTTTCCTGGGTTCGGGATTCCATTTTAAACTGGAGATCATACGGTCAAAATCTTTTTTAAGAAACTCAATTACAGGTGCCAATGAATCATTATTTGGTTCAATATTGAAATACATGGCTCCCCTTAAAAAATGTTGTACACTGTCCGTTACAAAAAACTGATAGGGCGAAGCAACACCCAATCCCTCAATCTCGAAAATCAGTCCATAAACACTGTCCTGCCGGTTATAAATTAAACGGTTATCGATGGCACTTGCTTTATTAATATGCTTATAGGCCATTGTACGTGTATCTTCTACCAGTTCCGCCAGATTTCCATCAATATTTTTGTAGCTCATATGGAGCCGGCCCTTAAACTGTGGGAAATCCAGATTAAACCAATAAGGCTGATCGGGCGATAGGGTGTCCTGAATAATTCGTGCATAAACCGGATAATCGAAGGTAAAAGGATAAGTGCTATCCAGCGCAATGTAATTTTTTTCCGGCAGATCAATTCGAAAATAACCCCTGGGTTTGGGCATATAATCCGTATTACAGCTTTGTATAATGATGCCCAAAAAAAAGGTTAAAATCAAGGGCAGATTTATCTGAGACGGAAATTTCATTGGTAGAATATTAGTCAATTATAACTTTAATTTGTTTGATCCTTCTATTGTCAACGTCTGTAGTCACAAAACAAAACCTGCTATATCTTATTTTGGTATTAACGATCGGCATTTCACCGGTAAGTTCGAGTACCAAACCGGCCAGGGAATCTGCATCTCCCCTCACATTGTCAAATATATTTTCATCCTCATCAATGGCGCGGCAAAAGTCAATCAAGGTTGTTTTGCCCTCAAAAATATAGGTTTTATCATCAATTTTGGTATAACTCAACTCGTCTTCTTCCAGATCAAATTCATCGCTGATATCTCCGATTATTTCTTCAATTACATCTTCCATTGTTACGATCCCGGAAGTGCCGCCATATTCGTCAACCACAATAGCCAAATGTACTTTCTTCTCCTGAAATTCTTTAAGCAGATCATTAATTTTTTTATTTTCCGGAATAAAAAATGCTGATCGTGTAAGACTCTGCCATTTAAATTCCGGGCTTTCATTTAGATGGGGCAATAAATCCTTAACATATAATAATCCGGTAACATTATCGAAGGATTCCTTATAAACGGGCAATCTTGAATAACCAGAATCTCTGATCACCGCTAACAATTCATCGAATTTTATTTGCAAATCAACGGCGGTGACATCCGTCCGCGATTTCATGATTTCCTTTACATCAATATCGCCAAAACGGACAATGCCTTGCAGTATTTGTCTTTCCTTTACCCCTTGTTCTTCATCGGTAGTAATTTCAATGGCCTCAGAAAGTTCACTTCTTGAGAGCTGATGGCCTTTCGAAGCAACCCGTTTATCAATAATAGAGGTTGATTTTATTAATATTGTACTAATTGGATGTAGCACACTAATCAATCCTTTTAAAGGTTTGGCCATCAAATGGCAAAACATGATCGACCTTTGGGTTGCCAGTATTTTGGGCATTATTTCGCCGAAAGCCAGAATTAAAGCAGTAATAATAATTGCCTGAATAATGAATGAAATTACCGGATATTCAGCCAAATTAAACAACTGGTTAACCAGAAAAGTCGAAAGTATCACAATGGAAACATTCACAAAATTATTGGTGATCAGGATGGTGGCGAGAAGGCGCTTTGGCATGCCATACAATTTTAAGACCAGCTCATTGTTGACATTCTCATTTTCGCCCAATTTTTTTAGCTGTAAAGGGTTCAGAGAAAAAAAAGCCGTTTCCGAGCCTGAAACCATCGCCGAAACAAACAACAAGGCGATCAGAACGATCAGGCCGATTAAGGCTTCAAAAGTAAAAGGATTTAACAATCCACTTAATAATACCATTGGCATTTATAAAATAAAATAAGTGCCAGATTATTTTTTACGGCACAAAACAAAGGTATAAAAAATATACCTTTGAATAAATGTGTTTTCTGGATTGCAAATGTAAAAATTTTGCCGGTTTACAGCATCCCAAAGCGTATTTCAATCAAGATAATTGAGGCACCAATTTTTAGAACGGCAAATCATCATCCGGTTCCGGAATATCAACATCGGCGGGTTTTTGTTCTGCAGCTCCTGCCTGGGAGTCGTCTCTCCGGCCACCTAACATTGTCATATTATCTGCATAAATTTCAGTGGTATATCTTTTATTCCCGTCTTTATCATCCCATGCCCTGGTCTTAATTTTTCCTTCGATATACACCTGATTGCCCTTCGACAAATATTTTTCAGCAACATCTGCCAATCCTCTCCATAAAACCACATTGTGCCATTCGGTCTGGTCAATTTTGTTACCGTCTTTATCTTTGTAACTTTCGGTTGTGGCCAAAGAGAAACTTACTTTTTTTACGCCATTTTCAACTGTAAAAGTTTCCGGGTCCTTACCCAGATTTCCAATTAAAATAACTTTATTAATTCCTGCCATGATTAAAATTTTTGGTTAAACAAAGGTACGACTAAAAAATTGCATTCAATTTTTTCTTTAATACAAAACTTTAAAAAATGTCCCCGTTTTTATTAGATTTTACCCTAAAAAATATTTTTTTCAATATAGTTTTCGATGAGTTTGGGCATGGGTAAATCACGCATATTTTTGTCGTTTACCGGATGAAATTGCTTGCAGAGATTTTTTATATAGCCCTTGTAAATA
>CAYNTB010000097.1:0-1322 GCA_964399905.1 uncultured Bacteroidales bacterium
TATTGCTGGTTAGGCATAATAATAGAATAATAAAATTGTTTGTAATCAGGCGAATATGAGGCATTAATTTCTGACATACCGGTTGAAATCATATTCGGTGCGAAAAGTTCTGGGGTGAGCCCGGGAAGTTCTTGTCCCATGTATTTGCTTTGAATACTAGAAAACGCTTCTGATTTATTTGAAGAATGCTCTTCATTACAACCATATGAAGTAATAAAAAGTAAAATAATGAATAAGTTCTTTTTCATATTTGGTGTTTATAATAATTTACAAATATCTTTAAGCATTCTGTTGGGAGCTAAACATTCTGATTTAAACATTAAAATAATTGAAGCAAAAAGCATTAAAATGCTTGTGAAAAATAATAATGGTTTTTTCATGGTATTTTCTTAGGGCATATCGAAAGGTGTCAAACCGTATGCCAGAATAATTAAAGCGTACATAATCAAATGCATATGTTATTTTCAAAATAATTTCCGCAAAGAATTGTTCAGGTTTGGAACAATGGATGTTCAGGCCTGAACATTCTTATTATATATTATGGGTTTATTAATTTCTTTTTCAATGATTTAATGATTTCAGTGGATACCCAAAAGATATCCTGTCCGGGGGTATGACGCATAAAAAACAAATATTTTCCATCGGGAGATACCGTTGGAAATCGCTCCATTTTTTCGGTATTTATTTGATCACCCATATTTATTGGAGTCCCCCATTCGTTCTCGGTGGTTTTAAAACATATATAGATATCTAAGCTTCCGTAACCAACCTCCCTGTTCAAACCCGAAAAGATGAGATAACTTTCGTCGGGAGAAACATAAAATGCCCAAACTGGCCTGAAGTCAGGATGAATGATGACAGTATCCGTTTTGGAAAATTTACCATCTGAATATCTAAACTTCAAGGGCTTTTCATTCCTGTTATACGCGTAATTACCCATGTGATAAGCATTGCCATTTGGATTAAATGAGGGCGTCCAATCACCGTCAGAAGTATTTAAAGGTGCTCCAGCATTGATGGGTTTACTCCAAGCTGTTTCTGTTCGCTCAACATACCAAACATCTTTCTCCCCAAGTCCACCTGGTATTCCCGTAGAATAAAAGTAAAGCCTGTTTCCATCCGGACTAAAGCTCGGCCCACCATTCAGGCAAGTTAAATGATCCTTAATAAATTCTGCAATGGCCGGTTTAGTCCAAACTCCTTCTTTAAATTCTGAAAAATAAATTTGTTCAGAGTTTTTCATGGAGGTATCGGCAGGTGGATATTTTGATGACCATGCCGACCAATAAATTTCATCTCCTTTAGGAGAAATGGCAACTTGG
>CAYNTB010000097.1:1343-7585 GCA_964399905.1 uncultured Bacteroidales bacterium
CAATATATTTCTTTCCCCTCTGGAGAAACTGCTACCTGACAATGCTCTGCCCAGCTCGAATCTGAAACAATGCCAGGCGCAAAAACTTCAGGGATTAAGCCTGGAGGGGTAAGGCCAAAATAGGCATCTTCAGTTTCAAGAAAGTTTTGTTCTGATTGAGTGCAACTCGCACATATTAATCCGCTCAGAATTACAAATAATAATTTTTTCATTTTTAATCCTTTTTAATCTTCCTTTAGAATAAAATCAAGAGAGGTATTGAGATAATATGACCAATTTTTAGGAAAGTTATGTCCTTCCTCCGGAAAAACGACAAAACGGTTTTTGATCCCATACTGATCAAACCAATAGCCAAGTTTTTTTTGTACCTGAATGGCCCAGTCATTTTCTCCGCATAATAAGGCTATTTTTAATCCTCGTTCTGCAGATTTAATGTATAATGTACTGTCCCAAACTCTTGGATTTACGGCAAAAGAAAGCAGCAGTCCTTTTGCAGGTATTTCATTGTTAAGCCCAAGTTCTAAAGAACGATATCCACCGGCAGAAGGACCTGCAAGTATTACTCTTGAAGTATCCACTGCATAATTTAAGGTGATTTGCTGATAAATACGTTTGATATTACTTCGCCAATTATCGGGATTATATGCGCGTGATCCTGATCCGAAAAAACGTGATCCATGTGTATAGGCAACAATGAACTCAGCGCTAAGTTTTTCAGATTGGTAATAATATTGTAAGTCATGTATATTTCCAATTCCACCATGCATAATTAGCATTAAAGGATAGTTGGTATTTTGATTATAGTTCTCAGGAAGTTGAACCATAAATTCGGTAGTTCCGGTTTTATTGGCGGCTTCTTTCAATTCTTCATTTTTTATGCGAAATGATTCGTAACCATCTAGTTTTTCAATTTCTTTTCGATAGGGAGGATATTCTTGTTCATCGGTTCCCAGATAGTAAAATAAACCTTCATCCTGTCCTTTTTTAAGAATTCCTAAGCATTTATCGAATTGATTTAGCCTGGCATATTGATGAGATAGTTCCCAAAAAATCAAATAGTATCTGAGATTCTCATCTTCAAATTTGTTAAGAGCTTGTAAGCTTAATTCAATAGATTTTTGATGATCGTTAGCATTTATCTCAGCTAAGGTTTTTCGGAGTTCAATATAATCTTTAGCTAAAGCTTTATGGTTGAGTTTATTTATTTCCTGAGCTAATGAAGCCTGTATATTTAAGGCTAAAATGGCGATAAATAATATTGGTTTTAGTTTTTTCATAGAACTTATTTATATCGATTATTTTGTAATGGCTGGTTAAATTTTGTCTAAAAACCAGGAAACTAATTCGGCATTATCAACAATGGTCCATGTGTGTGGAGATGAACCCTCCTTAAACCCTTTTCTTTTGTTCTGAGAGGTAATTAGTTCTACCTGGTTATTTCCTGCTTGCTGAAGATAGTTGTAAAATCCGGCAAGATCGATACTGTTTATAGTGTTATAATCTTTGCCTCGGTTTTCAATCCACCATTTCATATCAGGTTCGTGATACATTCTGATAGGAATATTTTTAAAGAGTTCAATTTTACTTCTATTGTCGTCTAAATACACGAATGGTGAATAGTTTATATATGCCTGCATTGACTCTTCTGGCGAGCCACCCAAATTCTTTTTCAGGTAATGTAATACCCAGCGTGCCTCACCAACGGCATTTTGATGAAAATTATTTTTAATGGCTTGTTGTTGTTCATGCCACATCCTTACCATATCCAATGGGGCATCACATAGGGCAATGGCATTGGCCTTAAACCCAAATTTTGATTTATTCAATGAACAGAACTCGCTATATCTTAAAGCCATTGTTCCCCCAAGCGACATTCCGGCGAGGAATTTAGGTTGATCCAAAAGCTGATGTTTTTCCAAAGCTTTGCCTACCAGATTATCAATGATCATAAGATCCTTATCTGTAAATAAAAATTCGATAACCTTACCCGTACTTACAAATAGCACGGCCATATTATTTTCAAGAGCCGGTTTTATGATAGCATATTCATCAATATTTCTAGTAGTGTCAAGTGCAGAACCACTTAACATGATGATGGTTGCGACCGGCTTCGATTTTGGTAAATGCAAACTATATCCTTGTTTTGAAAAAGGAATGGTAATATTACTCGTCTCATCCAACATCTGATTCCCGTCTAGCTGAATATAATTCTCAACAACTGTATGATTAAATTTTTCCATTTTCTTCTTTGGGAGAGGGTGAAATATTTTGCTAATGATCTTCCATCCATCATCAAATTTCATGAGGGATAGGTAGTCAATATAATTTAGGCTCGTCCCTTCATAAAACTCAATTTTGGCAACAGCTACTTTTCCTGCAATATCGATGAATAAAAACTTTACTGTGGTATACTCATTTTGAAAGGAATATTTGTAGCCTTTTTCTTTTCCTTTTTTTGCAGCCACGATCCAATTCTCGATTGGATATTTCCAGATCGTATTATCCGCTCTGGCACCAATTAATTCAAAATCAGGATGAAAGCCTTCTCTGATGGCATCCTCATCCGCATCATTGCATAAGCCATCTATATAGGCACTTTGAATGACATTTTTAATGAGTTCCTCGTCATTGGTTGTTTGTGCAAAAACAACATTTAAAATCAGTAAAAGGAACAAAGAAATTATAGTTGTTTTTTTAAATATAATTAAGTGAATTTGTTTGGTCATATTATGATTTTTTTTTATTTTTTTCTGTGAATGTTTTCTGTTTCAATTTATAAATAAAATCTGCACTCACCCACATTACTTCCTCGTTACTTCTCCCATACCAACGTGTAAAGAAAAGGTATTTACCATCTGGTGAAAGAGAAGGAAATCGTTCTGCAAGATTAGAATTTACTTTATCGTCTAAATAAATAGGGTTTGTCCAGCTTCCATCTGAATTACGGAAACTAATGTATATGTCTCCTGTATCCGTTTTGTCTTTGCATCGGCTGGAAGAAAATAAGAGGTAACTCTCATCAGGAGCAATAAATGGGGTCCAGTTGCGAATATTTCCCGGAATGTTTATACTTGCTGGTAGCAATTCAGGTTGCGCATACTTGCCATCAATTAGTTCTGAACGATAAATGCCAAAATTATTCCAATACCCTTCTGCATAGCCCAGAAAATATAGTGTGCCGTTATTTGTGAATGAATGATTATAAACTGCTTTTATTTCAGGAAACCGTTTAATAAGATCCATGCATATTGGTGAACCCCAGTGATCCCCTTCTTTTTCCACAAAATGAGGCCCATCTTTTTCGCCATTCTCTTCACCAAATGGAAGATAATAAAGTCGTTTGCCATCAGGTGAAAAAACCGGACTACTATCGTATCGCGATATCTGTGGAGCTGTCCACACATTTTTAATACGTTTCATTGTCAAGCAATGTATTCTTGAATGATCAAAACTATTCGCTTGCCAGAATACTTCATCCCCATCCGGTGAAAAAGTTGGAGAGCCATGCTCGATGGTCGTGTCGGTTGATATGATACCAGGAGCGAAAACTTCAGGGATTATTCCAGGAGGAGTTTGCCCTAAGTATTCACCTTTGAGAATAGGAAACGTTTCTGTATTTTGAGCATGTACGCTGGTTAGGCAAAACCATAAAAACAGAATTACAATTATTCTTAAATTATTTTTTTTCATCATTACTTATTTATTGTTTGAGGAATCTACAATGGTCCCTACGTAAACATCAGAATAATAAGTCCAGTCAGGTGCGCTGCTTGTTCCGCCTATCATATAAATTTTATTTCCAACTGCGGCATAGCCTGCAAAACAATTGATTTGGGGCAAGGGTGTTGTGTTTTCCCAGCTATCGCTTTCGATATCGTAAATTAAAACGGATGATACTGATTTACCGCTTGGATCTTGTCCACCCAATACAATAATTTTATTATTTACAACAACTGCACCTGGTTTAAAAAGCTTAATAGGCATATCTGCTTTCGTGATCCATTCATCCGTTTTTGGATGATAACATTCAACGGTAGCTATGCTTGTCCAAATGCTTTTTTCAGAGCCTGCGCCACCAATCACATAGATGAGGTCGTCTTTTGTTACTATGGCCGGGTTGTTTCTTAAAGTCGGGATAGGTGCCTTTTCCGACCAGGAATTGGTTTTCGGGTTATACATCTCATTCTTTTTCGTAATGTTTTTGAATGAAGTGATTCCTCCGATTACATAAATTTTATGATCCACCACCCCGCAATCAATATGCTGCCTGGCAGTTGGCATTGAATCCAGCCTTTGCCAGGTGTTTGTCTCTGGGCTGTACTCAAAATTGGTTTTTGTAAATCCTCCGCCTATGGCGTATATTTTTCCAGATGCTTCTGCTACCGCAAGATTTCCTTTAGCTTCCGGCATATTTGCCAATTTAATCCAGGTATCTGAAGAAATATCATATTTATAAAAATCCGAGGTAATCGATCTTGGTGCATAGCTGCTTGGAATATAATAAATTTCATCATTCAATACGATTGGTTTGGCTCCTGAAGTTGTATTGGGGAAGGATGTAAGTTTTTTCCAAACAATGGTTTGGTTAAAGGACTCTTCTTTTTTATCTGGCATTATCCATGATTCTAATTCTCTGTCGAATAGAATGGCATCGGGGTAATTTTCTTTAACAATGTCTGCATCAAAAACTGGAGTGGTAAAATGATAATGTATCGGAAGCATATATTTACCCTCAATGCCTTTTGTTACAAACTTTCGTGAGGTAGAATCGTTCGTAAGGTAGAAATGTTGAATAAATGAAAGATCTATGTTTTTTTCGGGCAACTGAAGCGATCGGAACTCTTCGAATGTAAATTGATCAAAGTCGACATCACCCGTATGAAACAAGCTGACTCCATTCACTGAGATAAGAAAACCATTATTAATAATTCTTGAATCTGGGCCGTGAGGGAGGTAAAAAGCCTCTATATTAATACCTTTGATATCTTTTTCGTCAGATTTTTCTTTAGTTGGATTAAATCCAATGCTTCGATTAGTGGAGTCCTTCATATGGTCTACTAATTGTTGAGTTGAAGCAAAAATGGCTTTGGGATTGTTTTTCATGTGTTCGGCTACCATTGAAGGATCAACGTGATCTCCATGGGCATGTGTTACTAAAATTAAATCCACATCATCGAATGGAGCCTGTGCGAGTTTTAACTTTTCCCGGATATATGGCGGTAATTCGTAATCGCCTGCAAAGCCTTTGAATAGCGCATCAATCAGAATTTTCTTTTCTCCAATTTGAATCAGGAATCCTGCATTTCCAACATAGGTAATTTCCGTTTTTTTCTGTTGAGCGTAAGAAACCATTATGAAGCTCAGTAATAAAAATATGATAATTGATTTTCTTTTCATTGTGTTTAAATTAGGATTATTTGTTCATGATCTCTCCCTCATAGACTGAAGTATAGGATTCCCAATTCGGGTTACCACCAACCGTTCCACCTATGACATAAATTTTGTTCCCGATTGAGGTGCAAGCAAAAAATACATTTTTTGCAGGCAGGGGAGTTGATTCAGCCCATTCGTCGGTTTTCGATTTGTAAATGAATACCTTATCTGAGCAATCACCTTTGCCATTTATCATGGTTTGTCCACCCAGAATAATAATTTCACCATTCACAACAACCGCAGCTGGTTTGAAAAGCAAGAGCGGCAAATCGTTTTTTTGCGCCCATTGTTCTGTGTGAACATCATAAGTTTCAACCGTTTTTATATCGCCCCATATATCTTCTTTAGCACCGGCACCACCAATTACATAAATCAGAGAATTTAGGGTAACCACTGCTGCGTTATTTCTTAAGGAAGGAATTTCTGTTTTCTCCTCCCATAATTTGGATTGAACATCGTAAACTTCATGCTTCAGTGTAATGTTTTTCCATGAAGTGAGTCCGCCTGCAATGTAGATTTTATTTTCAAAAACGCCGCAATCGATATGTTGTCGGGCTGTCGGCATGGGTTCTAATAGTTTCCAGCTATCGTTTTGCGGATCGTATTCTCGATTTGAATTCTGAAATCGATCCCCGCCTATGGCATATATTTTCCCGTTAACTGCCGCTAAAGCCAGATTTGTTGCAGGGTTTGGGATGTCTGCCAGTTTAACCCACTGATTTGTCTTTGGATTGAATTTGTAAAAAAAAGAGGTTGTTGAGGCGTCATTTCGCCCGGATACAAGGTATATTTCATTGTTCAGGCTTACT
>CAYNTB010000098.1:0-7563 GCA_964399905.1 uncultured Bacteroidales bacterium
AAAATCTTTATTGTAGAATTCGCGAACAGTTTTTACCACTGCTTCCCTGAAAGCGGCTTGATGCGTTCCTCCCTGTGTTGTGTGTTGACCATTGACGAATGAATAGTATTCTTCACCGTATTGTTTCGAACTATGAGTGAATGCAAAATCCAGGTCATCTTCAGTGATATGTATGATTGGATAGATGACCGGCCCGTTTCCATTAATGTTTCGGTCGAGTAAATCCAGCAACCCATTTTTTGCAAATAATTTTTCACCATTGAAATTTATGGTCAATCCATTATTCAGGAAAGCATAGTTCCAGAGGAGCTTTTCTACATATTCCATGATATAATGGTAGTTGCCGAAAATCTGGTCATCAGGAATAAAACTTACAATGGTACCGTCTTTTTCATCTGAGGGCTGGATTTCGGCATCGATAATCAACTCGCCTCTCTGATATTCAACAGTTTTTGTTTGTCATTCTCTGATTGATTGTACTTTAAACCGGGACGACATGGCATTAACCGCTTTAGATCCAACCCCGTTTAAGCCGACAGCCTTTTTAAAAACTTTAGAATCGTATTTGGCTCCGGTATTAATTCTTGAAACACAATCGATAACTTTTCCGAGCGGCATTCCTCTTCCGTAATCCCTGATGGTAACTAATTTATCAGAAATGTCAACGTCGATATGCCTGCCATTGCCCATAACAAACTCATCAACTGCATTGTCAACAATTTCTTTTATCAATACATATATACCATCATCCTGTGAGGCACCATCACCCAACATACCAATGTACATACCTGGTCGCAATCGGATGTGTTCCTTCCAATCCAGTGATCTGATGCTGTCGTCAGTATATATCTCGCTCATCTTCCCTAATTAATCTTAACCAAAAATATATATTAATCTCCATACTTTTTGGTTGAAAAAATATTTTTTTTAAACGATATCTGTTGATATCTCACATCCCCAATAAGATCAGGCAGATAGGGTGACCTTATTTTTTCTCTTTTTAGTAAAAGATTTTCCAAGAGAGATCACAATTACACCACATAAGGTAACCAGGCCTCCGGTTAATTGATGGGCGAGGGGCAGTGTTCCAAAGTAAATATAAGCACCGAGAACAACAAATAAACTACGGCTGCTCCTGATGATTGATGATTTGGAGGCTTCAATATACTGAAGTGAGCTATAATTGGCTAAACCAGTTAGGAAAGGTCCCAGTAAGGATCCGATAAGCAAATTAAAGAGGGCAAATCCGCTGACAATTATACTTTGTCCGGATGATATTAAGAGTATAACCGAGAAAATGAACAAGAGCAATACCCTGTTAATGCTTAAAATAGCAGGAGGAATGAGTTTGATTTTTGCTTTTGCATAAATGGTTGCGATGGCGTACAGAAATACCGAAAGCAGGATGAACTCGGAGCCGGATACAAACAGATTGTCGAGACCGGTATCCCCTCTATAACTAATAATAAGCGCACCCAATAGGATTAACACCATCCCTATTGATTCGATCAGGTTAAACCGTTCTTTAAGTAAGGTAACTCCCAGTATGGCTACAAATAAAGGGTTTGTGTCGGCTAAAAATGAGATCACCGCCGGATTGTCAGCAGCATTGATAGCAATAAAAAACAGTGAGGTAGAAACGACTTCAAAAAATCCGATTATACCAATTGCAATAAAAGAAGACCTGCTAAAGCCTTTAATGGACTGAAATTTTTTAGTCTTTACCGAATAGATAAGATTCCAGATCAATCCCAACCCAAACCAGTAGAAGCCAAATTGTGGGAGCTCAATTTCGCTAAGTGCCGCCTTGCTAAAGATATAAACATTCGACATGGCCAGGGCACCTATTAATGCCCACATAACGCCTTTAAACTGATTACTTTTGCCCATTCAGGAATTAGAAATTTTGGCAAAGGTAATAAAATATAGATGTAAAACTTTAGATGTATTTCCCTTCTATCCTTTTAGGCTTAGAATAGATAATCAATCGACTTAACCAACTGGTAAGAAATATTTACACAATTTATTTCGATTCAAAATATTATTCGCATTCAGGAAAATATAATAATTCTTACAATTTATAAGGCTCAGGATGAATTGATTTTGAGCCGTAATTCAGAATTTTGGGCAATTGTTTTTTAAATAACTCCAGGTTTTAATCGCGTTTCAATTTCAGATTTTAGACTTGTATTTCTTGATATTTTTTTAACTTGCCTCGATTTTCCTGAAAGCTAAAATACTTTTAATTCAAAATTGTAGTTATAACTGGAATGGAAAGTTACACGAATGCGTGAACCAAGAAACTAACTTTATCGACGAAACTATGAAAAAAGATGGTCATCCACTGAAACGTAATTATAAGGACAGATATGATATTACAAGGCATCCTTCAAGGATTAGAAGCTCAGATATTATAGAGGGTGTTTTTGAGAATATCGAATACTTAAATTCCCCTGATCCTTCACTTATTGCAGCAAAAGGAGTCGTAAATGGCATTCAATGTTTTGTGCTTGGACAGGAAAAACGACGACAAGGCAAAGAAAGTAAAGCTACAGGTATGCTTACTGCCAAAGGTTTTGGTTATACCCTGGATGTGCTTGATTTGGCGGAAAAGACCCTGACACCGGTCATTTCTTTTATCGACACTTTTGGAGGTGATACCTCCATGGAATCCGAATTGGGTGGGCAGTCATTCCTGATCTCAGACTGCATCAGCAGATACGGAGGCGTAAGAACAGCCACAATTTCATACGTAATTGGTGAAGGAGGTAGTGGTGGTGCTTTGGCACTTCAGGTTGCAGACAGAAGTTTTATGCTGGAAAATGCTTTATATTCTGTAATTGCGCCCGAGAGTTGCAGTCGTATCATTTTTCACCGCAGGTTAACCGCAGGCGAAAGCATTGAAGAAACAGTTCCGGATGCGCTTGAAATGTTGAGGCCTGGAGCTGAGCATATCAAGGAAATTGGTATGATCAATGGAATATTGCCTGAGCCCATTAATGGAGCACACGAGAATTATGAGTTCACGATTGAAACCATTAAAGAATCTATCGTCCAGACGCTGAAAGACTGGGTACATGAAACAAAAACCGGTGAAAAAGTTCTGAAGCCAAAAATGATCGATAAATTACTTGCAGAGCGAAGACAAAAAGTGCTTAATTATGGTATGTTTGAGGATTCGACCGATAAGCTTACCAAGCGCAAGATATTGAAAAGCACCCATGAAAAAATTGACACCATAGATATTGAGAGGGAAGAGTTTTATATGCACCTTTTAATGAAGGCACATATGGAAGAAAAAGGGATTGAAGAAACTGAACTGTTTGAATGTAAGAAGGAATGGGATGTCGAAAAAAACCTCTTTAAAGTAAAAGGCGGTTGTGGTTTTGTTCCTTACCAGCAATATGTTGATAATTATTATGCCTGCCCGAAATGTGGCAAAGGTGAATATTTATCGGTAGAAGAGCATATTGATAAAATTTGTGATCAAAATACTTTTGAAGAAATAGAAAGTGATTTAACCATCCAAAAATTGATTGGAAAAGAACGTTATTATTTTGGTTCCTATCAGAAATCACTTGATAAAGTTACTCCGACAACCTTTTCTAACGAAGGATTGGTAGCAGGAACGGCTAAATTAAACGGGAAACCAATTGTATTGATTGTTTCGGATTTGAAATTTTTCGGAGGTTCATTCGGGGCTGCATTTGGTGAAAAATTTAAACGAGCCGTTGATTTTGCAGTAAAACATAAGTATCCGATGGTTTCGATTTGCGCTTCAGGCGGAGCCAGGATGAATGAAGGTCCAATGTCTCTTGCTCAAATGGCCAAAATGAATATGGCCATACTGGATTTGAAAAGGGCCGGGGTTTTATTTTTGTCGGTGATTACAGGGCCAACCACCGGAGGGGCTTATGCGAGTTATGCAACCCAGGGTGATGTGATGTTTGGCGAAAAAGGATCATTGGTTGAATTTGCCGGTCCTAGGGTTGTTACAGGTGCCGGCTTTGAGGTCGACCGGGAAATTGTTTGTACTGACAGTTTATTCGAAACCGGTAAAATTCAGCATCTGGTTGATCGCAAGGATTTAAAAAACAGTTTGGCCTATTACGTAAATTTATATCATGATATTATCTTCCCCGATGGCCGAAAAATTACCGGCAGGGTGAATGATTTCAGAAAAGCTGTTGAACCTAAACCGGCCGTAAATTAATAAGGATCGAAATTAATTCTTAAAATAAGCTTTTTGTTATAAATATTATAAAACGCTGTAAGTTATAACTTACAGCGTTTTTTTTGTTGTGATCCGCAATGGGAAAAATTCCTGTTTTTAATTTATTTGATTGATTCAGCAATGCAAAAAAGACTTCTTTGTTCTTATAAAAAATACATTGGTTTGCTTTGACAAACGATTTATTTTAATTGAGCCACTACCTGATTGTAGCGTATTTCGCTTATCTGGTAAGTGCTTTTTGCATCAGTAAGATTATCTTCTGCCTGCTGAAATATGGCCTGGGCTTCAAGTAAATCAGAAGTGGAAATTAAACCGGCTTCGAAATTATCATTAACAATTTTTAGATGTTCTGTAGCTTGTTCAAGTTGAATTTCCGCTACGGAAATTTGTTTATAACTATCTGTTAATTCTTTAAATGATTGTTCCATTTGTAATTTTAGCAACCCAGATTTTTCATTCAGATTGTTTTTAGCAATATCAATTTTTATGCGATGCTCCTTTAGTTTATAATTTCCTCCCCACCAGTCTGAAATGGGTATCGACAATGTGGCAAACGCAATACCGTAGGTGTCGTGCTTGTCGGCAACATCGAGGTACTGACCGATTACTCCAACCGCCAGCTGTGGCAAATATTCACCTTTTGACAATCGCCTCTGAAGCTCTTCGGCATCGACAGCCTTATTCAGCATCTGAAACTCTTTGCGGTTTAAAAGTGCAATATCGGGTGAAACATAATGCAATTCAGGGGGCTTGATCATAAATGATGTGTCTTGTATGGTTATACTCTCGTCGTAATTGATCCCGATGTGGTGACAAAGAGCCATTTTTACCAATTCGATCCCGTTGCCGAGTTTTAACTTTTTAGCTTCAACCTCGCTGATATTCATTTTTATTTTTAATAAATCACTTTTCTCAATCAGACCGGCTTCATACGAAACCTGAACGTCTTTCAGCAGATTGTTTAACAATTTCCCGTAGCTGAACAAAGTTTTACTTTTGGACTGCAACGATACCAAGGTCCAGTAGTATTCTTCAGTTTTTACCAAAACTTCTTCTTCGCTGAGTTCCAACAAGGTTTCATCAATGGTTTTAGCCAGCGATGCCAGTTTATAACCTGTCCTTACCCGACCGCCTGTATATACCGGCTGAACAGCTGTTATAAGTCCTATGTTCATATAGTCGAGCGTGTTAATTGCAATTGAAGGAACGTAGGCAAACTGGGTAGCAGTTGCCAGGTTTGCAAGATTGCCATCATAAACGGGCAGGTTCATTCCCGGTGTTTCCATGCTTAATAAATAATCGTTTGCCTTCATCCCCATCATCTGGGCACTTACTTTCGGGAAGAAATTGGTATATATATTTTTCTTGACTAGCTCAGCTTCTTCAACCTTAAGTTTTGCTTCCTTGATTTTTCGATTATGTTCGAGTGCGAAAATCTTACAGGAGTCAAGGCTCAGATTTTGAGCATTGGTGTTAGCAGGGAATATGGCCAATAAAGCCAAAATTATACCTGATGCAAAATATTTTGCTTTTCTTTTTGTTGGAACCGACCAGAATTTCTTTTGGGATTTTTGCTCGGTTACGACCCATGAATATAAAATTGGTAACATGTAAAGGGTTAATATCATGGATACAATGAGTCCAAAACAAATTACAGTACCCAATGGTCCCCATAATAATGAACCACCTAAAATCATTGGTATTACACCAACGGAGGCAGCTGCTGAAGTTAGGAAAATGGGACGCATACGTCTTTTACCTGCTGCAATTGCAGCTTCTTTTACCGTCAATTCCGGTTTGTCTTTTCGTAATATTTGGGCATAATCAATGAGGATAATTCCGTTTCTTACAACGATTCCGGTAAGGGTCGTGATACCAATAAGGCCGGTAAGGCTGGCGGGGTATCCCATCAACTTTATTCCGATAAATGCACCAGGTATGGCCAGTATCATGGTTGTCATAATGAGTAATGCTATTTTCGTTTTTTTAAATTGAAATAGCAAAATGAAAAATATAATAATGATACTAACACCAAGAGCCACAAACAAAGGAGGGATTTCTTCAACAGTCGTTTCATATTCTCCTCCATAGCTTAGGGTTGTTCCTTCAGGAATCTTTAGTGCATCTACTTTTTTTCGGATATCATTAAAAACTGAACTGGCCACAACATCTTCTTCGTTATCAACCTGGATGGTCAGTGTTTTGACTCCATTGCGTCGAACAATGGTTCCTTCTGTCCATTCCGGACTGAATGTGGCAATTGACCTGAGGGGCGTGGCCGTAAATGTATATGGAGAAGTAATGTAGAGATTTTCCAGTTTCTTTAAATTATCGTTTTCTGAATTTTCAATATTGAGCATCACTTCAATAGGATGCTCCCCTTCCCAAATGGTGGTCAATGGTAAGCCGCCCAAACCTGCCATAATAGAAGTTGATACCAATGCTTTTGAATACCCCATTCGGTTGGCTTTATCACGATCGATATTCACCTGAATACTTTGCTGTTTACCTTCCCAGTCGTTTTTAAACCAGGCGACATGATCTGTGGATCTGATTATTTCATTCACCTGTGATTCCACTAGGCGGATGTTTTTAATTGAATCTGATGTTATCCTGACTTCTATCGGATAGCGATTTTTCTGCATCGCCAAAATCTTACATTTTACATGGGCATCTGCAAAATAATCGCTATATGCTTTATTGTATTCACTTGCTATTTCTCGTGTTGCTTCATTCGATATTGTATTAACCAATATTTGTCCGAAATTCGGTGCCGGCATGTTTGGAGCATATAGGGTATGAAAACGCGGGGAGCTTGTTCCGATAAAACTGGTTACATTGGTTACCCTGGCATCATTTATCAGAATGTTTTCCAGACTGTCAACCACTTCTGCTGTATGTTCCAGCGGTGTCCCTTTGGGGAGGTATACTTCAACTGCAAACTGATTACGCTCAAGCACAGGAAACAATTCCATTTTAAGCGTTGTAAAAATGACAAAACCTAAAACAACCACTAATAATCCTGCAAAAATAACCTTGCGGGGATGATTGAATGCTTTTTCAAGCGACCAGTTGAACCAAGCCTGCAAACGGTCGAGGAATGTTTTTTTATTATTTGCTATTTCTTTTTTTAATCCTTTCCTGATAAATACATAATTAAGATATGGAACTAATAGAACAGCAACAATTACGGATGAAGTCATGGCAATGCCGACCACAATGGGCAGCGGGCCAACAAATTCACCTGCGGTTCCTTTCATGAAAAACATCATTGGAAAATATGCAGCCATGATTGCTAAAGTTGCTGTTAGCACCGGGGTGAAAAGTTC